>JAFAKB010000087.1 GCA_019235885.1 Candidatus Eremiobacterota bacterium
CTCTGGTTCCTGACCGACACCGGGAAGATCCAGGCGCCGTTCACGCCGCCGGTGATGAACAATCACGGGAAGTACGTCGCCTCGCTCTCGAACCTCACGAAGTGGCTCGCCGCGAAAGCGGAGGAGGCCGGCGTCGACGTGTTCCCGGCGTTTCCCGGACAGGAGCTGCTGTGGGACGGCGATCGCGTGGTCGGCGTACGCGTCGGCGACAAAGGCGTCGCGCACGACGGCTCGCACAAGTCGAACTACGAGCCGGGCCCCGATCTCATGGCGAAGGTCGTCGTGCTCGGCGAAGGCCCGCGCGGGACGCTGACCAAGGCCGCGATTCAGCGCTTGCGTCTCGACGAAGGGCGCGACCCGCAAGTCTACGCCGTCGGCATCAAAGAGCTGTGGCGCGTCCCCAACCGGCTCAAGGCCGGCAGCGTCATCCACACGCTCGGCGCGCCGTTGTGGAACACGTTCGGCGGCGGCTGGATCTACGGGATGACCGGCGACGTCATTGACATCGGCCTCGTCACCGGCCTCGACTACGCGGACCCGACGACCGACCCGCACGACAACTTCCAGCGTTTCAAGCTGCACCCGGCAATCCGCACGCTGCTCGAGGGCGGCGAGATGATCCGCTACGGCGCGAAGGCGATCCCGGAAGGCGGGCTGCACGCGATGCCGCGCTTCTACGCCGACGGATTGTGCATCGTGGGCGACTCGGCCGGCTTCCTCAACGGCTTCCGGCTCAAGGGAATTCACCTCGCGCTGAAGTCGGGGATGATGGCTGCGGAAGCGGTCTTCGACGCGCTGCAAGCCGACGACACCTCGGCGGAGAAGCTCAAGGCGTACCAGGACAAGTTCTTCGATTCGTGGGCGCACGAGGAGCTGCACCTCGCGCGCAACTTCCACCAAGGCTTCGGCGGCGGGATCTGGGGCGGGCTCGTCAACGCGCAGCTCAGCTTGATGACCGGCGGCCGCGGCTTCGGGATCAAGGACAAGCTCGCCGGCGAGTACGGCCATGAGCGGATGAAGAAGCTCTCTGAATTCACGCCGACGCAGCGGACGCACCGTGTCGTCCCCGACGGGAAGCTGACGTTCGACAAAGTGACCGACGTCTTCAAGAGCGGCACGATGCACGACGAGGACCAGCCCGCGCACCTGCACGTCGCCGACACGAACATCTGCGCGGAAAAGTGCACGGTCGAGTACGGCAACCCATGCAAGTACTTCTGTCCCGCGGCCGTCTACGAGCCGCAGTTCACGAAAAAAGACGGCGCGCCGGCCGAAGGCCGCCTGCAGATCAACTTCTCGAACTGCGTCCACTGCAAGACGTGCGACATCATGGACCCCTACCAAATCATCACCTGGGTCCCCCCGCAAGGCGGCGAAGGTCCCGTCTACACGGGAATGTGATCACCGTTTGATTGATTTCGAGTGGGACGCACGAAAGGCTCGCACAAACGCCGCGAAACACGGGGTAACGTTCGAGGAAGCCGCGACGGTGTTTCGCGATACGCTGGCTATAACGGTGCCTGACGACCGTTTCGCCGAGCAGCGCTGGTCGACCATTGGGATGTCAGGATATAATAGGCTTCTCGTGGTCGCCCACGAGGACCACGGTCAGCGGATCAGAATCATAAGTTCCCGGCCGGCGACACGTCATGAGCGAAAGCAATATGAGCAAGGCTGATATCCCCAAAGAAGTCGATTTTCGTGGCGGAAAGCGCGGCGTTTATGCAGCACGCTATGCGGCCGGAACAAACATGATCGTCCTGGATCCCGACGTCGCGCGGCGCTTCAAAACGTCGGACCAGGTGAACCGCGTCCTCCGTACTTTCATTGACGCGGCCGCTGAAATTGCTCCGCGTCGACATCAGAAAGTGCCGAAGTCGTCTGCGAGACAAATGGCAAAACCTAAACGCGCAGCGCGCGGATGACGTTCTCGTTGTCCACGCCGGGGACTCATCGCGCAGCTGGAGGTCAAAGGAGACCCTAATGCGCTTGCCTTCTTTGCCCCGGCGCGGCATGACGGAGCCGGCCACCGCTGCCGCGAAGCACCCGGCGTGACAGTCACGGTGAACGGCGAAGCGCGCGAACTCGCCGATGGCACGACGCTCGATTCGCTCCTCGAAACGATCGGCGTGCGCCGCGACGGCACCGCCGTCGCGCTCAACGACGATGTCGTGCCGCGCGCGCAGCACTCCGGCGTTGTGCTGCGCGCGGGAGACCGCCTCGAGATCATCGTCGCGGTCGCGGGAGGCTGACGGATGCAAGCTGAGACCAGCACCGACGCCCTGCGGATCGGCAAGTACGAGTTTCGCTCGCGCCTCTTCGTCGGCACCGGCAAGTACCCGTCGCTCGAGGTGATGCAGGCGGCGCACGCCGCGAGCGGCGCCGAGGTCGTCACCGTCGCGATCCGCCGCATGCACCTCGACGACAAAAGCGGCAAGACGCTGGTCGATTACATCGACCGCGGCAAGCTGACGGTCCTCCCGAACACCGCCGGCTGCTACACCGCCAAGGACGCGGTGCTCACCGCCAAGCTTGCGCGCGAAGCGCTCGGCACCGACTTGATCAAGGTCGAAGTGATCGGCGATGCGCAGACGCTCTATCCGGACACGCAGGGAACGATCACCGCGGCCGAAGAGCTGGTGCGCGACGGGTTCACCGTACTGCCGTACATCATCGACGACCCGGTCGCGTGCAAGCGGCTCGAAGACGTCGGCTGCGCCGCGGTGATGCCGCTCGCCGCGCCGATCGGGAGCGGCCTCGGCGTCTGCAACCCGTACTCGATTCGCATCATCAAGGAGCGCGCGACCGTCCCGGTCATCGTCGACGCCGGCGTCGGCACTGCGTCCGACGCGACGCTCGCGATGGAGCTCGGCATCGACGCGCTGCTGATGAACACCGGAATCGCCGCGGCGGCGGATCCGGTTCGCATGGCGCGCGCGATGAAAGCCGCCGTCGAAGCCGGCCGCGACGCATTTCTCGCCGGCCGCATGCCGAAGCGGCTCTACGCGAACGCGTCGAGCCCGATGCAAGACCTGATCGCCACGAAACACGCCGAGCGAGCATGAGCGGCGCACCGCGTTACTGACCGCTCGTCGCGCTCACTTTCGGCGCGCGACGACGAACCAGTGGACGCGGCCGCTGATCTCGTCGGTGGCGTGGGCCCAGCGGCCGACGATCTCGTCGACCTCGGCCTCTTCCAGCGACTCGATCTCGAAGCCGAAGAGCAGCTCGAGCGCGCCGTCGCGATCGAAGTAGGCGTGCGGGATCCCCGCCTCCTCACCGTCGCCCGGCGCGAAGCTGCGCTCGTCGAACGGGATGCCCAGGCCGTAGCGCGCGTCCTTGATCGAGCCGAGCGTCAGGTAGACGCGCGCCTCCGGGCGCAGCACGCGGCGCAGTTCGGCGATCCCTGCGCGCAGCTTCGCGCTGGTGCCGTGAAGGTACGCGTGCGTCGAGAGCGCCGCGCCGTACGTCTCCCGCGCGCCCGGCAGCTGGGTGTACGGCGTCGCGTCCGGCACGGTGACGTTCGGGATCCCCGCTTCGACCAGGGCACGCACGTTGCGCCCCGAACCGGTGCCTACCTCGATGACCGGCCCGTCGAGCGCGCGCTCGCGCGCGTCCGCGATGAGGCGTTCGGTCAGCGGATGCGCGGTTTGGGCCGGCGATGATGACATGAGTGCGGTTTCTTTGGTGGTGGTCGTGGGCGGTGACCTGCTGGCGATGCGCGTCTGCGAAGAGCTGCTCGCCGCGCCGGGACAGCGCGTCACGCTGCTGTGGCGGCACGTTGAGGAACACGTTGAGAAACTGTGCAGCTTCGGCTGCGGCTACGTGGCCCGTGAGGCGGACGATTACGACGCGCTCACCGAAGCCGGCGTCGCCGAGGCGAGCGCGATCATGGTCCTCACCGAAGACGACCGGCTGAACCTGCAGGTCGCGCTCAAGGCGCGCGACCTCAACCCAACGATCAGGCTCGTGCTGCGTCAGTTCAACCGCACGCTGGGGCGCAAGATCGAGCAGAACCTGCGCGACTGCTCGGTGATCTCGGTCGCCGCCCACTCCGCGCCGGCGTTCGTCGGGCGCGCGCTGGATCCGTCGTGCTTCTACGCGCTCCAGTTTCCCGACCTCGACGGCGTGCAGCTCGGCTTCGCGCAGCGGCCGGCGGCCGAGTTCGGCGTCGCGGGGATCACCGTGCGCGCCGCGCAGCAGCACGTGTGCGGGCGCGTGCTGGCCGCCCGTGGCGCGGCCGAGCTCGCGTCCGACGCCGTGCTGCGCGGCGACGACGAGCTGATCGTCTTCGCACCCGTCGAGCGGCTCGAAGCGACGCGCTCCGCGGTGGTCCGCACGGCGCCCGTGCCGACGTTGCCCCCGCACGCGCCGCGCCCGCAGCCGGGCGTGCTGCGCCGGCTGCGCGAAACGATCGCCAGACAGCCGATCCTCAGCCGGTTCGTCGCCGCGGTGCTGGCGATCTTCGTGCTCGCGGTGGTCTACTTCGCGGTGACGATGCACTACGATCCGATCACGGCGTTCTACTTCGTCGCGACGACCTTCACCAGCACCGGGTACGGCGATCTTCATCCGGAGCGGGACCAGCCCGTGGCGATGCTGGTCTCGAACGCCGTGATGTTCACCGGTGTCGCCGCGATCGGCATCTTCATCGCCGTTGCGACCGCCGCGCTCACCCGCGCGCAGTTCAACGCGATGCAAGGTCTGCGCCGAATTCGAACCGCCGGCCACGTTCTCGTCGCGGGTTCGGGAAACGTGGGGACGCGCGTCATCGGCTACCTCCTCGATCTCGGCAAGCAGGTCGTCGTGATCGAGATGAAGCCGGATTCCGGCGTGATCGAGATGTCGCGCGCGCGGCGCATCGAGCTGTTGACCGGCGACGCGACGCGCGACACGACGCTCGACCTGTGCAACGTCGCCGCGGCGCGCGCGGTCGTCGCGGTGACGGACAGCGACACCGCCAACCTCGAGGTCGCGCTCGGCGCGCTGGCCCGCAACGCCGGCGTGCCGGTCGTCGTGCGCGTGCGGGACGAAGCGTTCGCCGGATCGATCGCGCGCCAGTTCGAGGCGATCGAGAGCTACTCGCCGGCGGCGCTCGCGGCGCCGGCGTTCGCGGTGCTGGCGCACTCGCCGGGGACCCGCGGCCGGATCGCCTTCGGCGAGGTCGCCTACGACCTCGTCGAGCGCGGCGCCACGGAGGGACCGCAGCCTCCTGCGGCGGAGGACTGCATCCCGCTCGGTGTGTGGCGGAACGAGGGGACGGGCAGGTTCGTCCCCGTCGACACGTTCCGGGAAGCGGAGCCGTTCGACCGGCTTCTCTTCCTCGCACCGCTCGGCCGCAGCGGGTCCGGACAACGAGGAGGAACAGTGCTCGAAGCGGGGACGGCCCTGCCGGACGTCGGCGCCAAAGACCAGGACGGAAACGACGTGCGGCTGCGGGACTTCAAAGGCCGCAAGCTGGTCGTGTACTTCTACCCGAAGGCCGACACCCCGGGCTGCACCGCCGAGTCGCAAGCGTTTCGCGACGCCAAGCGCGATCTCGACGCCGCCGGCGCCGCGATCGTCGGGGTCAGCCGCGACGACGTCGCCGCGCAGAAACGGTTCGCCGAGAAGTACGGTCTGAATTTTCCGCTTTTGGCCGATACAGAGTCTGTGATCTGTGACGCCTTCGGCGTGATCGTCGAGAAGAACATGTACGGCAAGAAGAGCGTCGGGATCCAGCGCTCGACCTTTCTCGCCGGCCCGGACGGCACGCTCGCGAAGGTGTGGCCGCGCGTTTCGGTCGAGGGCCACGACAAGGCCGTCCTCGAGGCAGTCCGATCCCTCTGACCGCGACGGCCAGGCTCATCGTCGCCGGCTCGAGCTCCTCGATCCCGCGCGCCGACCGCGCGTGCAGCTCCTATCTGGTCGACGACGGCGAGACGCCCGTCGTGCTCGACCTCGGCAGCGGCGCGTTCGCGAACCTGCGCCGCCACGCCGACTATGACCGGCTCGGCGCGGTGGTGATCAGCCACATGCACACCGACCACTTCATCGACTTGGTTCCGCTGCGCTACGCGCTGTGCTACGGCGCGCGCCGGCGCGCGAAGAAGCTGCCGGTGCACCTCCCGCCGGACGGGCTCGCGATCTTGCGCGCGATGGTCGGCGCGTTTCCGCGCGAGGTCGGCGACGACTTTCTCTCGGTCTTCGAGCTGCACGAGTACGACCCGTCGCGCCCGCTGGCGGTCGAAGGGACGACGCTGCGCTTCGCGCCCACCGCGCACTACATCCCGGCCTTCGCCGTGCGCTGGGAGCGCGACGGCGCGAGCGTGACGTACTCGGCCGACACCGCGCCCGATCCGCGCGTCGTCGCGCTGGCGCGCGGGAGCGACGTGTTCGTCTGCGAGGCGACGCTGCGCCGCGACCAGGTCGAGTCCGGGCAGCGCGGCCATTCCTCGGCCGCCGAAGCCGCCGCGATGGCGCGCGAGGCCGGCGTCCGCCGCTTAGTACTCACGCACTACGGCGAAGAATCCACCTCGCGCGACCTCGACGAAGCCGCGCGCGAGATCTTCGCCGGCGAGATCATCGTCGCCGACGACCACCGCAGCCTCGACCTCGCGAATTAATTTTGGCGAGGGCCGCCTTCGCCGCGCGGGAGCGCGAACTGGATCAACGAGCCGACCGGCGCCAAGCCGCGCGAGATCACCGCGTACGCGCTGACCTTCATGTTGAGCTCTTCGAGCCGCGCTTTGGCGGCCAGCAGGTCGCGCCCGCTGGTCACCACGTCCTCGAGCAGCAGGACGTGCTGGCCGGCCTGGATCGGCCCTTCGACGTACTCCTCCGCGAACGCGCCGTACTGCTTCGGCTGCTTGCGCACGACGATCATCGGCAGCCCGGTCATCTGCGAGACCGCGGTGGCGATGATCACCCCGCCCAGCTCCGTGCCGCCGATCAGGTCGGGGTTGATATCGGAGACGATCGGCGCGAACAGCCGCGCGATCCGCCGCAGCACGTGCGGGTCGGCGAACAACTTGAACTTGTCGATGTAGTAGTCGCTCCGCGCCCCGCCCGACATCAGGTAGTCGCCGCGCGTGAGCGCCCGCTCCATGATGACGTTCTTGAGCCAGCGGATCTCGGGGATCCGCGCGATCGGGCTGGACGAAGGCTCCTCGAACACGCCGCTCAGATCTCCCACTCGTAGGCGTTCCAGGACTCGTTGACCGGATTCGGTGCGAACCCTTTGAACTCGGGCGTGATCGCGTGCGCCTGGCGCGGATACCAGATGTAGTCCTCGGGAACGTCCCGCGCCAGCAGCGTCTGAATCTCCGCGTACGCCTTTTTCCGCGCCGGCTCGTCGTAGGTGGTGAGCGCGGCCTTCTGCGCCGGGTCCATCTCCGTCTTGTTGCAGTAGCGCGTGTAGTTCACGCCGTCGGGATGACTCGGCCGCGGGATCTGGTCGCACTCGTAGAGCGAGTGGTCGTCGGGGTCGACGCCGGCGATCCAACCGAACATCGCGAGGTCGAACTTGCCGTTCGTCATGATCCCGCCTTGGCCGTACGTGGCGAAGAAGAGGTTGGCGGGATACGTCTTGATCTCGGCAGCGATGCCGGCTTCCTTGAGCATCGCCTGCACTTGGACCGCCGCGAGCCGGCGGGTGACGTTCTCGACGTTGTACGCGAGCTGCAGCGAGAGCGGCTGGCCGTTCTTCTGGGCCATTCCGTTGGGTCCGGGCGTCCAGCCGGCCTCGGCGAGCAGCGCCTTCGCCTTCGCGAGGTCGTGCGGGTACTTCATCACGTTCGGGTCGTACGCCCACATGAACGGCGGCTGGTCGGCCCAGGCGACGGTCGCGCTCCCGCCCGTGTTCTTGTCGACCAGCGACTGCTTGTCGACCGCGTATGCGATCGCGCGCCGGACGCGCAAGTCGTTCAGCGGCGGCCGCGAGGTGTTCATCGCGATGCCGAGCGTCTGCGGCTGGTCGTTCAGAACCGTCACGACCCCGGGCAGGTTCTTGAGCTCTTTGTAGAGCTGCGGCGAGGCCTCGAAGATCCAGTCGACGTCGTGCGAGCGCAGCGCGTTGAGCGAGGTGTTCTCGTCGGGAATCTCGCGCACGATGATCGTGCGCAGCTTCGGCTTGCCGCGGAAGTAGTCGTCGTTCGCCACCAGCTCGATGTGGTCGCCGCGGACCCAGCGCGCGACCTTGAACGGTCCCGTCCCGACCGGCTGCTGGTTGAACGGAATCTGGTTCAGGTTCGGGAACTTCGCGAGCAGGTGCTCGGGGATGATGCACACCGGGCTGTCGCTCTCCGCGAAGACCGTGTTGACGAACGGCGCGAACTTGTGCTTGAGGTGAAAGACGACCGTCGTGTCGTTCGGCGTGTCGACCGACTGGACGTCCTCGTAGCCGACGCGCTCGTTCACGTTGTTGGCGTTGTTCATCATCGCTTCCCAGGTGAACTTGACGTCCTTGCTGGTGAAGGCGACGCCGTCGTGCCATTTCACGCCGCCGTGCAGATGGTAGGTGATCGTCAGCCCGTCTTTGCTGATCCCGCCGTTCTGCTCGGTGGGGACGTCGGTCGCCAGATCGGGGACCGTCTGGTGCGTGCGGGGATCGTAGGTCAGCAGCGTGTCGAACGAGAGCCGGTTGATGAAGCCTTCGGTCGTGTTGGCGGAGAGGATCGGGTTCAGCGTGTTCGGCGAGCGTTGCGTCGCGACGCGCAGCTCGCCGGGGATGATCCCGTTCGCGGCGCTGGTGCTGCTCGCGGCCGTCTGATCGCCGACCTTCGTGCACGCGCCCACGGACAGCGCGCACGCCAGCGCGCCGAGCACGAGAATTCGCAAACCGGATCCCTCCTAGCGACGCCTGGTCGCCGTCTTTTTCGTGGTCTTCTTGGCGGCCGCCGACTTGCGGGCCGGCGCACTGCGCGCCGGTGCCGCCTTCTTCGCGGCCGCCTTCTTGGCTGGCGCGGCCTTCTTGGCGGTCGCGCGCGCCGGCGCCGGTTTCTTCGACGCCTTCTTGGCGGGCGCGGCCTTTCGGGCCGGCGCGGCTTTCTTCGCGGCCGTCCGAGCCGGCGCCGCCTTCTTGGCCGAAGGCTTCGCCGAAGCGGCCTTTTTGGCACCGGCCTTCGCCGGCCCGGCTTTCTTCGCCGGGCTCTTCGCGTGCGCAGCCGGCTTTGCCGGCGCGGCCTTCGCCTGCGCCGGCTTCGCGGGCGGCTTCGGCGACGCGGATTTCGCGGCCGGTTTCGCCGGCGCGGACTTTGCCGGCACGGGTTTGGCCGCCGCAGTCTTTGCCGCCACGGGCTTTGCCGCCGCTGGCTTTGCCACCGCCGGCTTCTCCGGCGCTTTGGCGGGCGCGGGCTCTACGGGCACGGCGGGTTCGGGCGCGTTCGGCGGCGCCGGCTCGGGCTCGTTCGTCGTCGTGGCTTCCGCGAGCTCGTTCGGCGGGGCGGCCTCGGCCGCGGAATGGTGCGCCTCTGCGACGGCGGGCGGCGCCGGCTCGGCGGGCGCCGGCGGCTCGGCAGGTGCAGCGGGGGGAGCGGGTTCGGGCGCCGCGGCGGCGGTCTCGGGGCGCGCGGGCGGCCGTTCGGGCGAGGTCTCGGGCGGGCGGGTCGCCTTCGACGCCGGCCGTGCCTTGCGAACCGGCTTCGCCGGCCGCGCCGGGGTCGGGGCGACCGGTTCGGCGGCCTTCGGCGGTTCGGGCTCGGGGACGGAAACCGGTTCCGGCTCGGGCTCGCGGACGATGCGCAGCGCGACGCGCCGCAGCGCGCCGGCGAGCGGAAAGACGATCTCGTTGATCTCGAGCTCGTCGAGCACGTTCAGCACGACGTCGAACGCGCCGCCCTGGTCTTTCGGCGAGTGCGCGTCGGAGCCGATCGCGATCCCGATCCCGCGCTCTTTCGCCTTGCGCAAGAAGCGCTTGTTGGCCTCGAGGTAGCGCGCCTTCTGCGCGGCGTCGTTCTCGCGGTACAGAAAGCGCGTGTTGAACTCGACCGCCATCCCGCGCGCCTCTGCCGCGTCGAGGACGCGGTTCTCGTACGCGTCGAGCGCCGCATCGTCGGGCCAGTGGCCGAACACCGCCGGCACGAAGAAGTGGCCGACGATGTGTCCGGGAAGCCGTTCGATCGCGTCGACGAGCAGGTTGACGTATTGCTCCCAGAGCTTCTCGGCGCCGACGGTCTCGAACAGCTCTTGGAACTCCGGGTTGTCGAACGGCCACGGCCAGTTCTCGCCCAGCGCCGGGTGGGTGATCGGGATGAAGTGCACAGAGCGGATTATCGCGTCGGGGCGCATCGCGTCGACGATGTTCTGCGCGTCCGGGCGCGAGCGCGGATCGTTGTCGACCTCGGCGCCGATCGAGTAGCGCATCCCGCGCTGCAAGCCCTGGCTCACCACCGCGGCGTGCCCGACGTCGACGCCGGCCGTCTCCGCCGCGCCGTACAGATCGCCGGCCTGCGCGAGCTTCAGCGCGCGCCGCACCAGATTCACCGCCGCCGGATCCTCGAACGTCAGATAGTTCATGTGGTCGGCGACCATCAGGAAGCGCGGGTAGCCGCGCCGGCACGCGTGGTAGAACCACAGGAAGAGCATCCGCGCGGTGAGCGGAAGCGGGCGTTCCTCGGCGTACGGCTTGTGCTCGCCTTTGGCGTGGCCGTGGGTGTCCGGAATGGCGTAGACGCGCAGGTCGCGCTCGTCGTTGTCGTTCAACGTTTGATTCCGCGCGGGATCCACACCGGGTCGGGACTGCGGCGCGGCGGTTGCGCCGGCTGCGCCTGCAGCCACACGCCGGTCGACTCGATCGCGCTCTCGACGCCGCGCCGCATCAGCTCGAGCGTCATCGACGGCGTGCGCTCCGCGCCGAGCTGCACGGCTTGCGCGGGCAGCGCCGGCACGTGGATGAAGCCGGCCGGAACCCGCGGCGCGGCGTTCTCGGTCAGCGCGAGCGCTTCGTACAGCCACTGATTGCACACGTACGTGCCGGCGCTGTCGGAGACGTAGCCCGGAACGCCGAGCGCCGACCACGCGGCCGTGATCTCCGCCAGCGGAAGGGTCGCGAGCCGCCCGTCGGGGCCGCCGGGATGAACCGGTTCGTTCTTGCAGAGAATCCCGGCCGAATCAGGCGTCGTGAAGTCGCGCACGTTCACGCCGATGCGCTCGACGGCGAGCGCGCAGCGGCCCGGTGCGTAGCCGAGGCCGATCACGAACTCGGGGCGCTCCTCGCGGAGCGCGGCGTCGATGCGGTCGCGCAGCGTGCGCGTCTCGACCGGAAAGATGCGGATCGTCACCAGCGCCCCGCCGACGATGCGGCCTTCGAAGCTGCGCACGACCAGCTCGCTGGGGTTCACGGGGTGGGGTCCGAACGGCTCGAACCCGGTCAGCAGGACGTGCCGGGACACGAACCGCGGCTTTTCTGCGAAGAACGCGCCGCACCTCTGGCTTCGGCCTGCGGCCGAACCCGACGCCCTGCGGGCGCATCTACAAGGCTGGCGTGTCGCGAGCGTGCTGACAAAAAAAGCCGCCCCCGGACGGGGCGGCGGACAAGGTTGGTTCGGTTTTCCGGAAGCGCGGACTTACGTCCGACGACCTCCGATCATCGTGAGACTGTGTTTGGGACTGTCGCTAGTAACGATGACCACCTCCTCTTGTCCGCCTGTTAGCCTTCGTTGGTCTGTAATCTGAAGGGTCCGCGGACGTATCGTGCGCGTCGCTTTCAGCGGCGAGCGTGATATCCCTCCAACTCCAGGATACGCGCCTTGACCTCGACGCCGTAGGCGTATTGGTGCAGCGCGCCGGTCGAGTCGACCACGCGGTGGCACGGATAGAGCAGCGGGACGGGATTGCGCGCCATCGCGCGGCCGACGGCGCGCGCCGCGGTCGGCTGGCCGAGCTTCTGGGCGATCCATCCGTACGTTCGCACTTCGCCCGGCGGGATCGTCGCGGCCGCGCGCAGCGCCGACTGCTCGAACGGCGTCAGCTCGCTGATGTCGACCTTGGCGAGGTCGGGCTGGTGCGTGCGAAAGAACGCGCTGACGGTCTCGGTGACCCACTGCGGGGCTTGCGAGGGGATCAGGCCGCGGCCGAGCCGGCGCTGCAGCTTGGCGAGCACGGCTTCGTCGCCTTCGCCGCGGTCGAGCGCCACCGCGGTGATCCCGCTGTGGCGGAACGCCACGTAGAGCTTGCCGATCGGCGAGTCGACGCGCGTGATCGAGTCGGGCGCGACGATCTTCACCGTCGCCTTGATGTGGTCGAGGATCTTCGGCACGAGCGACTGCGGCGGATCGACCGGCGGGAGACACGTCAGGCAGTACGCGATCCCTTCGTTCTCACGGTAGATCTCCTGGCACTCGGGACAGCCGCGCAGGTGGGCGAGCACGTGCTCGCGCTGTGGTTCGACACCCTCGCGCATCTCGTCCCAAAGACGTTCGACGTCGCAGCAGCGCATGGGGATTACTCCTCTTCCTCGGCGGTCGCCGGGCGATCGGGTGGGACGATTCGTCCGACCTGGGGGCCGAGGATGCGGCGCAGGATTCGCACGGCGCGGTGGACGTGCGACTTGACCGTGCCGATCGGCTGGTTCAGGATCTCGGCGATCTCGGGGTGGCTGCGCCCTTCGATGAACCGCAGCGTCGCGGCGGCGCGCAGGTGCATCGGAAGCTGGAGGAGCGCCTGCTCCACCAGCACCATGTCGGCCGCGCGGTCGACGATCTGCTCGGGCTGGTCAGGGCCTTCCTGGGTCTCGTTGAGGAGCGCGTCGGGATCGGCCAGCGCGTCGAGCGCGACGTTCGTCGGCCGCTTCGAGCGCAGGCGGTTGCGCGTGACGTTCAGCGTGATCGTGTAGAGCCAGGGCTGCAGGCGCAGCTCGGCGCGCTGCTGCGGGTCCATCTTGGCCAGGGCCCGGTAGGCGCGCACGAAGGCGTCCTGCACGATCTCCTCGGCGTCCTCGCGATTGCCGGTCATGCGGAGCGCGAAGCCGTAGAGACGGCGCTGGTAGTCGTCGACGATCGACTCGAACGTCTCGGGTCCCGGAACAGGGTGCGACACCGTCGCCGGTGCGGTCACGCGGTAGTGCTCTCCGATGATCGGTGCTGCGAGCGCACTCATCAGGGTAGTCAACCGGACCCGTCCGAGCGCCGGTTGCGCGGTTTCCGTACAGCTTTCGTCTTTCCCTCAGGGATGCGGAGCGCAGCGAAGCGAGCACCGCGAAGGATTCGGCGGAGCCGAATCCACTTAGGTGCGCTGGGGGGCGGGGCTGATGCGAGCCGCCTCGGTTGCCTCCCGGCCGGTCGCCGGGCGGATCGAGCGCGAATAGACGATCGAGACGGGCGAGCGGTGGGCGGCGTCGTCCAGGTTGCCGTCGATCGACAAGGTCGCGTCGAGGCTGACCAGCATCGCCGTGGCGTAGTCGTAGTAGGCGGTCCCCTTCATGGTGATCTTGCCGGCCAGCTGCATGGTGGGGCGGTCCGGCAGGGCGCCGTGCAGCGGTCCCGTCGCCTCGAAGGCGATCCCCATCGCGCGGCTGCCGCCGACCGGCGCGTCGGGGAGGCGGCGCAGCGTCCCGCGCAGCGGCGCCCCGGTCATCGGCGAGGGGAAGTCGAACGGCACCGGCCGCTTCACGTGACGGAGGTCACGCATCGTCGGCGCGTCGAGCTGCACCGCGAACGGCTGGTTCAGCACGGTGAGGTAGTCCGGATCGGCCGCCGGGCCGTCTTTTTGTTCGCCCGAGGGAAGCAGCGTCGAGGTGAACGAAGCGCGCTGATGTTGCCGTCCGCCGTCGCCGTCCTTGTCGTATTCGACGTGCGCAACGTACGTCGTCGTCGTGCCCTTGCGCGTGATCGCGAGGCGCTCCACGCCGCGGTAGACCGTCTCGCTGTGGACTTCGCCGTTTCCGACGCGGAACGTGTCGCGCCCGCTCACCGCATAGGCTTGGTCAGCACGGACGGCTTCGGGCACCGCGGTCGCGGTGAGGAGCGCGAACGTGCCGGCGACGAAGCGGCGGCGGAACATCATCGGGGGCGGCCTCGGGCGGGCGAGAGCGGCGGGTGTTACCAGGTTGGTTTTACATTCCCGTGTTATGGTACTACGGAAACGTGCCGATACGGATGTTGAGTTGCTGTTAAAGACCGTCTTCGGCCGGATCGCCGCGGTCGTCGCGGCAGCGGCGGTTATCGCCACCGCTGTTCCGGCGCGCGCCGGCGACGGCTTGACGATGAGCCCCGCGCTGAACGCGAAGCTCGACCGGCTCTACCTCACCGCGTACGACGAGACGATCCAGCGCCACGCGCTCGCCCAGCGCGACGGGACGACCTATGTGTCGACCGGCGACATCGATTCGGAGTGGCTGCGCGACGCCAGCGCGACGGTGCGGCCGTACATCGGCCTCTCGCAGCACGACGACGACGTGCGGCGCACGCTGCGCGGCGTGGTCGCGCGGCAGGCGAAGTACATCCTGATCGACCCGTACGCCAACGCGTTCTCGCGCAACTACCACGTGGTGGAGCGCAAGTTCGAGGTGGACTCGCTGCTCTATCCGATCTGGTTCGCCTCCGACTACTACCGCCAGACCGGCGACCGCAGCATCTTCACCCCGGAGGTGCGGCGCGCGTTCACCAAGGTGCTCGCGACGCTGCGCACCGAGCAGCGCCATCCGAAGCGCTCGCACTACACCCACCCGCAGCTCGCCAACGGCGGGCGCGGCAGCCCGGTGAAGTACACGGGAATGGTGTGGACCGGCTTCCGGCCCTCCGACGATCCGGCCCGCTATCACTACAACATCCCGGTGAACATGTTCGCCTCGGTGGTGATGAAGGACCTGACTTCGATCGCGCGCGACGTCTGGCACGACGAGCGGATGGCGCGCAACGCCTGGGGCCTCTCGGTCGAGATCCAGCGCGGGATCGAGCAGTACGGGACGCTCGAGCTCCAGCCGTTCGGCCGCATCTACGCGTACGAAGTCGACGGGCGCGGCCACGCGAACGTGATGGACGACGCCAACATCCCCTCGCTGCTCTCCATCCCGTACTTCGGCTATCTGCCGAAGAACAACTCGCTCTACCTCGCGACGCGCGCGTTCGCGCTCTCCGACCGCAACCCGTACTTCTTCCGCGGCAAGTACGCCGAAGGGATCGGCTCGCCGCACACGCCGCACGGGTACGTCTGGCCGCTCGCGCTGTGCGTTCAGGCGCTGACCGCGACCGACGAGAAGGAAGTCGACAAGGTGCTGGGCTGGATCGCGATCTCCGACGTCGGCGACCACCGCCTGCACGAGTCGTTCAACGCGAGCTGGCCCGAGTCGTACACGCGCGAGGACTTCGCGTGGCCGAACGCGCTGTACGCCGAGCTCGTGTTGACGCGCCGCGGCCAGACGTACGCGGAGCGCTAGCGCCGTAGATCAGCCGCTCGCGGGCGGTTGCGGTTTCTCGAGCAGCCCCGCGCGGCGCGCGAAGTCGAGCGCGAAAGCGGTGGCGACCGCGGTCAGCGGGCCGATCGTGATCGCGTCGACCGGCTCGTTGCCCCAGAAGATGGCGTGCCTGACGTGACGCTGCACGAGGAAGTTCTGCAGGGCGGTCTGCAGCACGATCGGCAAGACGGCGACGGCGCCGAGGACGCACAACCGCAGCACGTTGCGGCGGTCGAGCGAGACGGCGAAGGCGCGACCGAACCCGATGATCACCGAGAACAGGCCGCGGTTCGCGCCGAGCGCGACGAACGGACCGGTCAGCGTGAGGATGCCCCATAGGATCCACGTGAGCGGCGCGGTGACGTAGAGGACGCCGCGCGGCATGCCGGTCACTTGCGTGAACCCCGCGAGCGGGCTCGTCAGCAAGGCGACGGTCTGCGCCAAGAACGTGACCGCGATGACGGGCAGCCAGCGTTCGACCGCGGCGCCCGCCAGCGTCGCGGGCGATGCGGGCGCGCCGGCCGCGCGCGCGGCGACGCCGATCGCGACCGCCGCGACGACGAGCGAGTCGGCGAAGAGGCCGGTGTAGAGCAGCACGTAGAGCTTGAAGTCGCCGAGCGGCGTCTGCGGGCGCGCGGACGGGACGAGATATTCGACCGCCGAGTACGCGGCGAAGACGCCGATCGCGAGCGCGATGTAGAGCGGCGCGTTCGCGAACCACGCGCCGAGCGCGAAGCCGAGCAGCCCGCCGACCGAGTGCGGGAGCCGCTCGCTTTCGTCGGCGGCGTTCACGCCGCGTGCAGCGCGCGGCGGCGGAAGAAGCGCAGCGTCGCGGTCCCGGAGCAGACCGCGACGTCCTCCGGATCGCAGTAGACGCGGCCGTCGATCTCGACGACGAACGCGCCCGAGCTCAAGCCGTCCAGCGTGTTCGTCACGACGCGTTCGCGCTTGTCTTGCGGCGCGCGCGGACCGAGCGCTTCGACAACCGCTGCGGCCAACAGATCGGCGACGCGCAACGGCGTGGCGAGCGCGAACGCGGCTGAGGCGGTGCGAGCGACCGCGGAGACGTCGATCGGGACGGCGACCCGAAGCATACCGACGACGCTCTTTCCCCAAAAGTGCGGGGGGCCTCCCGGTGTGCGCGCGAACGAAGGTCGTCGATGTCCGACCCGCCCCGCCGCCGTCGTACCGTACCGCCACAGCGCCGGCCCAGCTCTTCGAGCGTGCTGCCGACGATCGCGCTGGGGATCGGCGTCGTCGTCGCCGGGCTCGGGATCGGCGCGTTTCTTTCGGTGATGCAGCACCAAGGAAATCAAACCACGACCTCGACGGCGATGACGAGCAGCGCGCCGGCGGTGACGCCGGTCCCGCGGCGGACGCGCGGCCCGCTCGCGCTGGCGACGGTCGTCCCGCATCCGACCGCGACGCCGAGCGCATCGCCCACCCCGCGTGCAACGGAGACGCCGGTTCCCACGTCGTCGCCGAACGCAACGCCCTCGCCGCGCGCGAGCGCAACGCCGCGTGCGACGCCGACACCGCAAGCGACGCCGTCGCCGCCCGTCACCGCGACGCCGCGTCCGCTCCCGATGAGGACGCCGCTGCCGACGAGAACACCGCGTCCGGCGACGCCGCGTCCGACGCCGACCCCGCGCGCCGTCGCGACGGTCATTGCGCGCGCGACGCCGCTCACGTTCGGCGGAATCGCGCAGAACACGGTGCGCCGGTATCTCGCGGACTTGATCGCCGGCAACGAACCGGCGGCGTACGCGGAGCTGGGCAAGCAGCCCGGCGATCCGAACGCGCTGACCGAAGAAGCGTTCATCGACCGCGGCACGCGGATCACTTCGATCCGCACGACGGCGACCGACGTCAACTCGGCGACGGTCGAAGTGGAGCTGCAGTCGGCGCGCGGGTCGTACTTCGCGACGTATCACGTGACGAACGGCCCGAACGGCCCGGTGATCGACCAGCACGACTACATCAAGGTATAAGCCCGGAGGAGATCGCGTGGACACCACCTCGCACATCGAAAGCCTGCTCTCGACGGGCGAGGTCGTCCCGCCGCCGGCGAGCGCGAAGAGCTGGTTTCCGATCGCCGACCAAGACTTTTACGTCTCGGAAGCGCTGGCCGATCCGCTCGAGTACTGGCGCGAGCGCGCGCGCCGCATCGCCTGGGAGACGCCGCCGAAGACGGTCTTCCGCGGTTCGCTGAGCGATCCGCACTGGTTCCCCGACGGCCGGCTGAACGTGACCGTGTCGTGCCTGGACCGGCACCTCGCGCGGCACGGCGACGCGGTCGCGTACGACTACGTGTGCGAGAACGGAACGGAGCGCTCGATCACGTACGCCGAGCTGCTGGCGCGGGTGAACCAGCTCGCGAACGCGCTGAAGACGGACGGCGTGAAGGCCGGCGACCGCGTCTGCATCTACATGCCGCTGACGATCGAAGGGATCGTTGCGATGCTAGCATGCGCGCGGATCGGCGCGATTCACTCGGTGGTGTACGCGGGGCTCGGCGCGACGGCGCTGCGCGACCGGATCGCCGACGCGGGCGCGCAGGTGCTGATCGTGGCCGACGTGACGTACCGGCGCGGGAAAGCGGTCGAGTTGAAGCCGATCGTCGACGACGCGGTGCGCGGGCTCGATACGGTGCGGCGGATCGTCGTCCACCGCCGCGAGGCGAGCCCGCCGCCCAGCGATGCGCGCGAAGTGGACTTCGAGGCGTACTGCGACCAGCAGCTCGAGGAGTGCGAGCCGGAGATCGTCGGCTCGGAGCACCCGCTGTTCATCCTGTACACGAGCGGGACGACGGGGAAGCCGAAGGGCGTCGTGATGACGCACGGCGGCTACCTGGTCGGCGCCGCGGCGATGCTCTCGCTGACGACCGGCGTGACGCCGGACGACCCGTACTGGTGCACGAGCGACATCGGCTGGATCGTCGGCCACACGATGATGGTCTACGGCGCGCTCGCGAACCGC
>JAFAKB010000088.1 GCA_019235885.1 Candidatus Eremiobacterota bacterium
CGTGCACATCTCGCAGCTCGCGCCGCAGCGCGTCGAGCGGGTCGAGGACGTGGTGAAGCCGGGCGACCAGATCATGGTCAAGGTGATCGAGATCGACTCGCAAGGCCGCATCAACCTGAGCCGCAAGGCCGTGCTCGGCGCCGAGGCCGGCGGAGGCGACGGCGAAACGCACCGCGGCGGCCGCGCGGGCGACGGCGAGTACGGGCGCGGCAACGGCGCCCCGCAGCGCCGCGAGGGAAGCGGCTCCGGCGGTGGCGGTGGCGGCGGTGACCGCGGTCCGCGCCGGCGGCGTCCGCGGCCGACCGGCGGCGGTGGCGGTTCGGCGGAGTAAACGCACGGAACGCCGGCGGAAGAAGGAAAGACCTTGGGAGCCCGTCGCAAGACGGGCTCTCGCCATGTCCGCCGTCCGCGCGCTCGTGCTCGCCCTGGCCGCAACGCTGGCCCTCACCGGCGCGGCCCGGCACGTCCCGACCGTCTTCGACCTGTCGGACTCGGTGGGCAAGCCGGCGCCCGAGGTGACGCTGACCGAGAGCGACGGAACGCCGCTTCCGTTCGCGGCGCTCAGAGGAAAGCCGACCTACGTGTTCCTGTTCGCGGGCTGGTGCGCGCCGTGTCAGGAAGCGATGCCGTTCGTGCGCAACGCCTACGCGAGATACGGCGACCGCGTGCGCTTCGTCGGCGTCGACGTGCTCGAGGACGGCGCGGCCGCGCGCGCCGCGATCGCGAACGCCGCGCTGCCGTTCACCGTCGCGATCTACCCGATCGATCAGCTCGACGCGATCGTCGCGCCCGACGTGCAGCTGCACGCGGGGACGAAGTACCGCATTCCGGCCGATTTCCTGCTCGACGCCGACGGCGTGGTGCGTTACGCCTGGCACGGGCTCTCGGTCGACGACGGCGGCGATCCCGTCGACGTGCTGCCGTCGTATCTCGCGAAGCTCGGCATTCGCTGACGGTGCCGCGGCCGTCGTGGACGGTGCGCCCGAAAGGCGAGCGCGACGTGACGGCGGTCGTCGCTTTGCTGGCCGACGTCGCGCGTGAAGGGAACTGGATCGCCACCGAGTGGCCCTTCGACCTCGACGCGCGCGCCGCGGCGCAGCGCGACGCGCTGCTGCACCGCTACACCGTCGGCTGGGTCGCGGTCGAACGGCGCGTCATCGTCGGCGATCTCACGCTGTGGGAGCTCGGGCGCGACGAGCCCGAGCTCGGGATGATCGTCGCTGCGGCGCACCGCCGCCGCGGGATCGGGCGCGCGCTGCTCGAGCGCGCGATCGCGTGGGCGGAGGCGAACGAGAAGACCGCGCTGCTGCTGCGCGTCTTCCCCGACAACGACGCCGCGCGCGCGCTCTACCGCGGCTGCGGCTTCGTCGACGTCGAGCTGCAGCGCAAGGCGATCTCGCGCCGCGACGGCTCGCGGCGTGACGCCGTCCTGATGCGCCGCCCCACCGCCGAAACGAGACGTGAGTGATGATGCGAGCCGAAGTCGTCTCGCGCGCGCCGCACGCGCGCAAGCACGGAACGACGTTTGCCGAAAGCTGGCGCAGCGCCGACGGCGCGACGCTGGTCGCGGTCGGTGCGGTGCTGGCCGGCGACGATCCGGTGATCGTCAGCGACCTCTTGCGCACCGGGGGGCGCGCGCTCGTCACCTCGCGCAAGGCGCTCGGCGTCGCGCTGGGCGCGCTCGACCGCGTCGTGCAGAAGCACGCGCACGAGCACCGCGACGACGAGCTCGCCGCCGCGGTGCTGCTGCTCGCGTTCGCGCCGGACGGCAACGACCTCGACGCCGCCGGCGCGGGTCAGCTGCACGCAGCGCTGATCGACGGTTCAGGGAACCAGCACCCAATTCACGGCCGCGCGGGCGCGCTCGGCACCGGGATCGAGCCGAAGGACCTGATCGAATCGCTGCACCTGCGCCGCGACGACATCCTCGTCGCCGCGACGGTACCCATCGATCCCGAATGGTGGAACGCCGGCAACCGCACCGCCGAAGCGCTGCTTCACCACAGCGCCGCCCACGACGCGTCCGTCGCGCTCGTGTCGGTCGGCTGACGCGCTGCCGCGCGCGGTTCAGCCGCGGGGACCGAACCCGCGGTACGCCGTGACGGGGATCAGCGCGTCGATCACCAGCATCCCGCGCTGCTGCAGCGGCAGGGTGTCGAGCGCGGCGCGCGCTTCGTCGAGCGAGGCGGACTCGATGAGAATCACCGCGCCCGGGCTGTCGCCGCGGCCCCAGACCTGCCGAAAGACGCCGTCGCGGTGGAGGGTCCGCACGCGCTCGGCCTCCGCCTCGAGCAGCTCCGGCGTGAACGCTGCTTCCGGAAAATCGTCGTAGTTGCGCCGAGCAGAGGCGATGAACTGGGCCATGACGCCTCGAGATTCTGAAGCCGCCGCGGAAATGCCCGCGCCGAGCCCGAAAGGGTCGCGCCTGCGAGGAGGTTGTTGTGAGCGTTCTCTATCCGACCATCAACTGTCTGGAGTTCGTCGCGTACAGCGGCACCCGGATCGTGTTGAGCTACTACTACGTCACCGGCCAGCCATCGGTCGCGGCATATCAAGGGATGGTGAAAGCCGGGATCAAGTCGGTCCTGTGCGTCCGTTTGCCGGGTGAGACCGTCGAATCGCCGCCGTATCCGCCGCCGCCGCCGTTCAGTCCGGCCGACGCCGCGCGCGAGCGCGACGACTTGGCGAAGCTCGGCATCTCGTTCACGAACATCCCGATCGAGCGCTCGATGGACCAGACGGACTTCAACAAAGCCGCGACCGCGGCGGCGGCAGCGTTCGACAAGAACACCCGCACCGGGCCGACGATGGTACACTGCTCGACCGGCGACCGCGCCTCGTCCGTGTTCGCGGCCTTGTTGATCGGATACGGGACGCCGAACGCGGAGGCGGCCGACTACGCCAAGAACGCGCTGCTGCTGGCGAACGGGACGATCATCGACCGCGTCCTCGGCTACCGGCCGACCGCGGCGCTGACCGCCCAGCTTCAGGAGACCGCCGCCGGGGCTGCGCCCTCGCTGCGCTGACGGCGGCGGGGCGCCGCAAAGAGCGCCGGTCCGCGCCGTCTAAGGACTCACGAATGGCCTTCGAATCGCTGGGCGCGTTCGTGCGCGCCCTTCGCGGCGCCGGCGAGCTGGCGACGGTCGAGGCCGCCGTCGACCCGCGCCTCGAGATCGCCGAGATCACCGACCGCGTCGTGAAGGCGGGCGGCCCGGCGCTGCTGTTCACGAACGTCCGCGGCTCGCGGTTCCCGGTGCTGACCAACCAGTTCGGAACCGAGCGCCGCATGGCGATGGCGTTCGGCGCGCGCTCGCTGCGCGAGGTCGAGGAGCGGATGCGGCGCACGATCGACCCGGCGCTCCCGCCGACGCTGGGCGGGAAGCTCGGCCGGTTGGCCGCGCTCGCCGCGGCCGGCACCTCGGCGATCCCACGCCGGGTCGACCGCGCGCCGTCGCAAGAGGTCGTCATGGAGCCGCCGGACCTCACGCAATTGCCGGTACTGACGACCTGGCCGCTCGACGGCGGGCCGTTCATCACGCTGCCGCTCGTGTTCACCCGCGATCCGGAGACGCGGCGGGTGAACGTCGGGATGTACCGCGTGCAGATCTACGACGCGCGCACGACCGGAATGCACTGGCAGCGCCACAAGCAAGGCCGCGCCCACGCCGCGAAGTGGGGACGCAAGATTCCGGTCGCGGTTGCGGTCGGCGGCGATCCCGCGCTGACGTACGCGGCGAGCGCGCCGCTTCCGCCGATCGTCGACGAGCTCGCGTTCGCGGGCTTCTTGCGCGGCGCGCCGGTCCGCATCGTCAAAGCGAAGACGGTCGACCTCGACGTGCCCGCCGACGCCGACTTCGTCATCGAAGGCTGGGTCGACAACGAGGACTTGCGGGTCGAAGGGCCGTTCGGCGACCACACCGGCGTCTACAGTGCGGCCGATCTCTACCCGACCTTGCACGTGGGCGCGATCACCCACCGGCGCGACGCGATCTGGGGCGCGACCGTCGTCGGCAAGCCGCCGATGGAGGACGCGTGGCTCGGTAAGGCCACCGAACGAATCTTCCTGCCGCTGCTTCAGGCCGTGGTTCCAGAAATTGTTGATTACAATCTTCCGGTGGAAGGCGGATTTCACAACCTGGCGATCGTCGCGGTCAAGAAGTCGTACCCGGGCCAGGCCAAAAAGGTGATGAACGCGCTGTGGGGCTTGGGACACATGATGATGCTCACGCGTTGTCTGCTCGTGGTCGATCACGACGTCGACGTGCACGACGTGCGGGGCGTCGTCTGGTACGCGCTCAACAACGTCGATCCGGCGCGCGATCTGGTCGTCATGCCGGGTCCGGTCGACGATCTGGATCATTCCGGCTCCTACGAGCTTGCGCTGGGACACAAGCTGGGGATCGACGCGACGCGCAAAGGGGCCGACGAAGGCTACCGCCGCGACTGGCCGCCGGAGATTCGCATGGACGCCGCGACGCGCGAGCGCGTCACCGCGCGCTGGGCCGAGTACGGGCTCGGCGACCTCGCGCGCAAAGGCGTCGCCGACGAGTGGTCGGGACAAGGACCGGCCCGGCTCGCGCGATTGCTCACCTCCGCAGCCGCAAATCCGAACGACGCCGGCCCGCGCACGGAGCGCACGAAGTGAACGCGATCAAGCTCTTTCTGCGCGACATTCGGGTCGAGCACACGCTGTTCGCGCTGCCGTTCGCGTACGTCGGCGCGGTGATGGCGGCGCACGGCCTGCCCGCCTGGTGGCAGCTGGCGTGGATCACGCTGGCGGTGATCGGCGCTCGGACCGCGGCGATGGCGGCGAACCGCTACTTCGACAAGGAGATGGACGCCGCGAACCCGCGCACCGCAAAGCGCGCGCTCGCCAGCGGGAAATTGTCGCCCGCGGTGATGGTGTGGGCGATCGTTGCCGGACTGGCATTGCTCGTGCTGAGCGCGGCGATGCTCAACCCGCTGTGCGTGAAGCTCCTCCCGCTCGCCGCGCTCGGCGCGGTCGGCTACCCGCTCTGCAAGCGCTTCACCTGGACGGTGCACTTCGTGCTCGGCGCGGTCGACGCGTGCGCGCCGCTCGGCGCGTACGTCGCCGTCGCGGGTAAAGTCGACGTGCCGGCGCTGCTGTTGTTCGTCGCGGTGACGGTGTGGGTGGCGGGCTTCGACATCCTGTACGCGCTGATGGACCTGCGCTTTGATCTGGCCAACAACGTGCGCTCGTTTCCGCAGGCGTTCGGCGAGCGCAGCGCGCGCGTGTGGCCGGTGGTGCTGCACGCGGTCATGGCGCTGGCGCTGCTCGGCGCGGGCCGGCTCGCGCAGGCCGGCTGGCTGTACTATGTCGGCGTGGCACTGGCGGTCGCCGTCACGGTGTACGAAGAGCGGTTGATCGCGCTCGCCAAAGACGTGTTCGCGCTGAACGAGCGCGTGTTCCTCACCAACATGGCGTTTTCGGTCGGCTTCCTCGGGACGACGCTCGCGTCGTACGTGCTCGCGCGATGATACGTTCGCAGTTTCTGGCCGGGGTCGGGGGCGCCGCGGGCGCGACCCAAGTCGCGCAAATCGCGCCGTACACGGCGACGCTGCGGATCGCGGTCGTCTGCCCGCAGAGCGGTCCCGACGCGCGGGTCGGGAAGCAGCTCGCCGACGGCGTGCGCGCGGCGGTCGACCACATCAACGACGAGCGCAGCACCTTCGAGCGCGCGCTGCTGCTGTCGACCTACGACGACCACAACACCGCGGCCGACGCTACCGTGCAGGCGAGCTTCGCGGTCGCGCAGCCCGACACGCTGGCGGTGATCGGCCACCTCAGCGCGGGGACGACGTACGTCACCGAGCCGGTCTACGCGCAGGCGCAGGTGGCGCTGATCGTGCCGACCGTCACCGACGACCGCATCACCGCGCGCGGCTACCGCAACATCTTCCGGCTGCCCACGAAAGACTCCGACGAAGGACAGCTCGTCGCGGCGTACGCGATCCAGACCGGCTCGAAAGCGCCGCACGCCGTCACGCAGGACGGCGACTACGGGCCCGACGTCGCGCGCGGCTTCGTGCAGCGCGCCGCCTCGCTGCACGTCAATGCCGGTTCGACGCAGTTCTCGCTCGACAAACCCGACTACGCCGCCGCGGCCGCGCAGGTCCTCACGCACGCGCCCGACTGCGTTCTGCTCGCGGGCAACATCGCCGACATGGGGCCGCTGATCGCGGCGCTGCGCACGAAAGGCTACGCGGGGCGCTTCATCGCGACGCAAGGGTTCTTCGACGCGCAAACGATCTCGAGCGAGTACGCCAAGCAGACGGAAGGGCTCGTCGTCTCGACCAGCGTCCCGTACTATCCGCTCGCGCCGATCGCGCAGCGCGACGTGCAGGAGTACCAGGCGCGCTACGGCGCGCTGGCCCCGGTATCGGCGTTCGGCTACGCCGCCGTCCAGCTGGTCCGCCTGGCCGTGCGCCGGACCGGCGCCTCGAACCGCCTCTCGGTGATCCGCGCGCTCGCGACCGGCGGCGCGTACGACACGATCACCGGCTCGTACACCTTCGGCCCCGCCGGCGACGCGATCGACCCGAACTGCTACTTCTACCGGGTCAAGGACGGAAAATTCGCCTACGAGCGCCAAGCTCACCCCAGCGGGTTCATGCTGAAGTGATCTAGGAGGCCACCGTGACGACGCTCTTCGCCGGAAGGGAGTCGCTGCGCGTTCCCGGCGAGCGCGCCACGTTCGTGTGGACGCTCCTCTCGCTGCCGCTGACCGTGCTGGTGCTGGGGTGGCTGCTGCAGCACCAGCTCACCTGGCAGGAGATCGCGCTGCTCCTCGTCGTCGCGATGGTCTACGTCGCGTTCGCGCGCGGCCGGCTGCTCGGCGGCGGGCTGCGCATCCACGCCGGCCAGCTCGGCCACGTGCACGCCGTCGTCGAGGAGTGCGCGCGGATGATGCGGATGCCCACGCCGCACGTCTTCGTGCGCGACGACCCGTTCGTCCCCGTCGTCGCGGTCGGGATCGGCGAGCCGTACGCGATCGTCCTCTCGGCTCAGTACGTCGACCACTTCCGCGAGGACGAGCTGCGCTTCCTGATCGGGCGCGAGCTCGGCCACATCGCTTCCGGACACACCCGCTTCACCTCGCTGCTCAGCGCGAACGGCCGCGAGAACGGAATCGTCGCGATCGCCTTCGGCGCCTGGCTGCGCAAAATCGAGTACACCGCCGACCGCACCGGCCTGCTCTGCTGCGGCTCGCTCGACGCCGCGCTGCGCGCGATCGCCGTCTCGACCTTCGGCGAGGTCGGGCGCAAAGCGGATCTGAGCGCGTTCGCCGGCCAGCTCAAAGAGCTGCACGCCGAACCGTCGCTGCGGATGGCGGAGTGGAGCGCCTCGGCGCCGTACCCGACGAACCGCATCGCCGCGCTGCACCGCTTCGCGCGCGACCCGCTCTTCGCGACCTGGGCGCCGCGCTTCGCGCAGAATGCGGCCGCGCCGGTGGTGCGCGAGCCGGGCGAGGAAGTCTACGCCGGATTCTGGCGGCGGACGTGGGCGTTTCTCATCGACGTCTCGGTGATCCAGGCGATCGTGCCGGCCGCGACCGCGGTGCAGCAGCGGGTCTTCTCGCTGAACGAGCTCGCGAACGACAAGGACGCAGGGCCGTTCGTCAATCAACTCGCGAAGAGCCTCGGGCCGAACGGTCACGTCACCGTGAGCGTCGGCGACAACATGCTGCTGTGGGTCGTGTTCGCCGTCTACGCGGTCGTGCTCGTCGCGCTGATCGGCCAGACGGCCGGGATGATGATCTGCGACCTGCGCGTCATCAACGCGAACCACGACCCGCGCGTCGGCTTCACGCGCGCGCTCGGCCGCTACGTCTCGCTCGTCGCTTCCTTGTTCGCGGTGGTCGGGTGGTTCGCGATCTTCAACCGCATCCAACCGTACGAGAAGTGGTCGCACACCCGGCTGGTCAGCGGCAGCGCCGCGATCCGCTGACTAGCCGGCCGGAACGCTCGCCGGCTTCTGCGCCGGCTCGTCGCGCTTCGCGTTCGGGTCGACGTCCTGGGGCACGGCGCCGATGCGCGAGCCGTGCGTCTCGGCGTAGACGCGGGTGAACTCGGCGCCGATCAGCAGGATCATCGAGGAGTAGTAGACCCACAGCAGCAGCACCAGCAGCGAGCCGGCGGCGCCGTACGCCGAGGCGACGCCGGCGCGGCCGAGGTAAAACGCGATCAGCGCCTGTCCGACGACGAACAGCACGGCGGTGACGAGCGCGCCGGTCCACACGTCGCGCCACTCGATCTTCGCGTCGGGCAAGTACTTGTACATCAGCCCGAACATCAGCGTCACGATCGCCAGCGTGACGAGCCAGTTGACGAGCGCGAAGACGAACCCCGCGCCCGGGAACGGCAGCGCGTGCGCGACGTACGTCGACACGTATGCGATCGCCGCGTTGATCGCCGTCGTCACCAGCAGCAGAAACCCGATCGCGAGCAGCATGCCGATCGAGGCGATGCGGTCGCGGATCGCCGTCCACAGCGGCTTCTTCGGCGGCTCGACGTGCCAGACGGTGTTGAGCGCGTCCTGCAGCGCGGCGAACAGCCCCGCCGCGCCGAGCAGCAGCGTGATCCAGCCGACGACCTGCGCGATCCCGCCCTGCTTGCGGTGGCCGTACGCGGCGGTCACCATCTGCTTGACGCTGTCGGCCGCTTCTTGGCCGGCCGAGCGTTTGATCGCCTCCAGCATCTGGTCCTCGACGAGATGGTGGCCGTGCCCGCCGTTCGTCAACCCCAAGACCTCGCCGGCAACCGCGATCACGATCAAAAAGACCGGCGCCAGCGCGAAGATCGTCGTGTACGAGAGCGCGGCGGCGAGGCGCGGCACCTTGTCCGCGTTGAACCGCGCGTACGTGTTCTTGAGCATCCCGACATCCGCGTGCAGCGCCATCGTGCGCTATGGTACCCGGTTCAGCCGCACGACGCCGAGGGTACGCTGAATCCCCAGCGCTGCGAAACGAGGCCACCATGGCGGAACACAGCGGATCGGTGAGCGTCAACGCACCGGTCCACCAAGTCTACGAGCTGTACAGCCACTTCAACGACTACCCGAAGTTCATGACGTTCGTCAAAGAGGTCACGTACCTGGACGAGGAGCGGAGCCACTGGGTGGTCGACGTCGTCGGCAAGCACGAATGGGACGCGGTCAACGAGGACTGGATCGCGGACCGGCAGATCGGTTGGCGTTCGCTCGACGGCTTGGAGAACAGCGGGCGCGTGACGTTCGAGCCGGATGGCGGCGCTCGCACGCGCATCACCGTGCAGGTGAGCTACACGCCGCCGGCCGGAATCGCCGGCGCGCTCGCCGAGCGGCTCGGCGCCGGCGGTCAGTTCGAGCGCCGGCTGCAGCACGATCTGCAGCACTTCGCGGCGATGGTCGAGCAGGCGCCGCCCGGCGCGCTCGACCCGACCTCCTCTGCGTATTTGTTCCACGCCGAGAGCGCGGCCGCAAAAGGCCAGACGACGCAAGCGCAAAACGAGTCGATGGGGATGAGCGGCGACGACGCTGCGCCCGGAAACCGAGGCAGCATCGAGAGCACGACCGAGATCGCTTCGAACGACGTGCGCAGCGCGCCGGTCGGGACGAACGTTTCGCCCGCGGACGCGGAGCTGAACGATCCGGCGATCCCGCGCATCCCGGGAACGTCGGCGAATCCCGACCAGCCGATCTAGCCGCTACTCCTCGTCGTCGTCCTCCTCGTCTTCGTCGTCGTCCTCGTAGTCGTCGTCCGGAACGCTGTCCTCGGTGTTCCCGTGGCCGTCGTGCAGCGCCGAGGGCCGCGCGGCGTCGTTGTCGAGCGTGTCGGGGTCGAGCGCTTCGGTCGTCGCGACGTCGTCGCGGTGGGCGGGGGCGGGGAGACGTTCCTCGGTGAGGTCGTCTTCGTAGAGGTCGCGGCGTTCCACGCGCTCAGCGTACCCCGCCCGGGACCGCGGAAACCGGCGGCTCGCTTTTGCGGTCCGAACCTAGCGTGAAAGCGATACGAGTCGACCGCCTCGGCGGTCCCGAAGTCCTCGAGCTCGCCGAGGTCCCGGTCCCGGCGCCCGGGCCGGGCGAAGTGCTCGTGCGGCAACGCGCCGCCGGCGTGAACTACATCGACGTCTACCTCCGCACGGGGCTCTACCAGCGCCCGCTCCCGTTCATCGACGGCCAGGAAGGCGCGGGCGTCGTCGAAGCGGTCGGCGAGGGCGTGACCGAGTTTCGTCCCGGCCAGCGCGTCGCGTACCCGCAGACGCCGAACATGGGCGGCTACGCCGAAGCCAACGCGGTTCCGGCCGGCCGGCTCGTCCCGATTCCGGACGGTGTCGACGAGCGCGACGCCTGCGCGACGATGCTGCAAGGCATGACGGCGCACTATCTCGTCAACGACACGTTCCCGCTGCGCGCGGGCCAGGTCGCGCTGGTGCACGCGGCGGCCGGCGGCGTCGGCTCGATCTTGGTGCAGCTCGCCAAAGCGAAGGGCGCGACGGTGATCGGGACCGTCGGAACGGAAGAGAAGGCGCAGCTCGTGCGCGGCTTCGGCGCCGACCACGTCATCGTCTACGCGCAGCAAGACTTCGCCGAGGCGACGAACGCACTCATCGGAGAGCACAAGGTCGACGTCGCGTACGACTCGGTCGGCAAGGAGACGTGGGAACGCAGCTTGAGCGTACTGCGCCCGCGCGGGATGCTGATCGTCTATGGAAACTCGAGCGGACCGGTGCCGCCGGTCGAGCCGCAAAAGCTCTCCGCCGCCGGCTCCGTCTTCTTCACCCGCCCCACGCTCGCCAACTACATCAGCAAGCGCGCAGAGCTGCTGACGCGCGCGCACGAATTGTTCGACGCGATCAGAGGCGGCAAGCTGCACGTGCGCGTCGGCGCGACGTACCCGCTCGCCGACGCGGCGCAAGCGCACCGGGATCTCGAATCGCGGAAGACGACGGGAAAGCTGCTGCTGTTACCGTAGCGCGGGCGGCGCAACGCCGGCGTTCGTCGTCTCGTCGGGTTCGGGTGCGCCGGCGACGAGCGCGAGCGGGATGACGCCGCCCCACAGATCGCCGTGCAAGTCCTCCGGCGCGTCCTTCGGTCCGCCCTCGCGAATCTTCGCCGAGACCGCGTCGAGCGCGAGCGCGACGACCTGCGTCGCCTCGAGCTCGCCGGGCGACATACCGCGCATCCGCGCGCGGCGGTTCGGGATCAGCCGGTCGACGAACGCGTCGAGCAGCCGGGTCTTTTCTTCCGGATCGTCGACGACGCGGGCCGCGCCGTGGACGACGACCGAGCGGTAGTTCATCGAGCAATGAAACGCGCTGCGCGCGACGACGACTCCGTCGAGGTGCGTGACGGTCGCGCAGATCGGCTCGCCCGACGCGATCGCCGAAAGGATCCCGGCTTTCGTCGAGCCGTGCAGCACGAGTTCCTCGCCGACGCGCGCGCACGCGTACGGGATCACGACCGGGAGGCCGCCGGCGAGCGCGCCGACGTGCGCGACGTACGCTTCGTCGAGGATCGCGTGGACGGTCTCTCGGTCGTAATGCGCGCGCTCGGCGAGGCGGCGGACGCGCGTGTTCGGCGTCGCTGAAACGGTGCTCACCCGGCGATCTTACGGGCTGGGCGCGGTTCCCGTCGAGGTCCGATTCGGCTGCGCGCGCGGGTGCCGCGCCTCCTCGAACGCGCGGGCGAGCCGCTCGGCGGCGGCTTCGATCGCGACCGGACCGCCGGCGGCGAAGCCGAGCACGAGCCCGCTCGGACCGCGGCCGTCGAGCGCGTAGCGCGAGAGCGCCGGCGTGACGACGCCATGCGCGGCGGCGGCGCGCGCGACCGCGACGTCGTCGCCTTCGAAGCGCGCGCAGACGTGCAGTCCGGTCGCCGCGCCCTGGACGCGCAGCGCCCCGCCGAGCCGGTGCTCCAGCGCGCCGGCCAGCGCGTCGCGCCGCTCGCGATAGCGCGCCGACGCGCGCCGCACGTGCAGCGCGAAATGTCCTTCGCCGACGAACGCGGCGAGCGCCGCGTGCAGCGGGTACGCCGGCCCGCCCGACGTCACCGCGCGCGCCGCGGCGAACGCGTCGAGCAGCGCGTCGGGAACGACGATCCAGGCGACGCGCAAGCCGGGGGCGAGCGTCTTGCTGAACGTGCCGACGTACAGCACGCGCGCGGCCTGCCCCGAGCCCGCCGCCGGGTCGAGCCCCTGCAGCGCGGGGAGCGGCGCGCCGTCGTAGCGGAACTCCGCGTCGTAGTCGTCTTCGATCACGTACGCGTTCGCTGCGCGCGCCCACGCCAGCAGCTCCAGCCGCCGCCGCAAGCCCATCACCACGCCGGTCGGATACTGGTGCGAGGGCGTGACGTACGCGAGCCGCGCGTCCTGCGGCGCGCGCGCGACGTCGAAGCCGTCCTCGTCGACGCCGACCGGAACGATTCTGCCGCCCGCCGCGGCGACGGCGTCGCGCACCGCGCCGTAGCCGGGATCTTCGACCGCGACGGGGTCGTCCGGATCGAGCAGCACGTCGGCGATCAGCGCCAGCGCCGCGCGCGTTCCTTCGGTGACGACGACGTTGCGGGCGCCGAGCGTGACGCCGCGCGTTTGGCGCAGATGCGTCGCGATCGCTTCGCGCAGCGGGCGAAATCCGAGCGCGTCGCCGTAGCCGCGCGTTTCGCTCGCGTCGAGCCAGCGGTTCGCGACCCGCCGCCACACCGCGTCGGGGAAGAGCGTCAGATCGGGGATGCCGGGCCGAAACAGCGCCGGCTCGCTCCCACCGTCGGCGTCTTGGGCCGGCAGCAGCCGCTGCGCGCGCGCCGAGATTCGCGGCGGTTCCGCCGCAACGCTGGCGCCGCGCGCCCGCGGCGTGAGTCCCGTAGCGACGTACGTTCCGGCGCCGACGCGCGTCTCGAGATAGCCCTCGGCGACGAGCTGGTCGAGCGCCTGCGTGACGGTGTTGCGCGAGACGCCGAGCTGCTGCGCGAGCGTGCGCGAGGCGTGCAGCCGCGTCCCGCCGCCGAGCTCGCCGGCCAGGATCGCGTCGCGCAGATGGCTCGCGAGCTGGCGGTGCAGCGCGGCCGGCGAAGCGCGGTCGGGGAAGAACGACATGCGCGCTACGCGCCCAGCGAAGGCGATCCCAGATCGAGCCGTTCGAACGGGATCACGCGCGCGTCGGCGTGCGCGCGCACCAGCTCGTCCGCGAACTTCGACGCGTCGCCAACCAGCACCAGAAACTCGTCCGGGATCAGCTCGCGCGCCGCGAACTCGCGCACCGCGTTCGCGTCGACCGCGCGCACGCGCGGCGCGTACTCGCGCATCTCGCCCAGCGGGACGTCGTAGAGCACGTGCTCGGTGAGCGTGCCGGCGATCCCGTCGATCGTCTCGATCGAGCGGTAGAAGCTGCCGGTCACCGTCGCCTTGCGCGAGACGAGATCGTCGTCGCTCGCCGGCGCGCCGGCGAGCGAACGGATCGTCGCGCGCATCACCTCCGCGGTCTCCGCCGCGCGCGCGTGGTCGACCATCGTCGCCGCGGTGAAGAGGCCCTCCATCCGGCGCGCCGCGAGCGAAGCGCCCGCGCCGTACGAGAGCCCGCGCTTCACGCGGATCTCCTGGTTCAGCCGCCCGCTGTACCCGGACAGCACCGCCATCGCGACCAGCGCGGAATAGTAGTCGGGCGAACGGCGCGGAATCGTCACCCGGCCCGCGTACAGCGCGGTCCGGCCGGCATCGGGCTTGTCGATCACGACCGTGCGCTCGCGCGGCGGCGGAACCGGGCCCTGCGGCAGCTCGCCGATCGGCGTGCCGGGCACGCGCCACGACCGGAGCTCGCGCTCGGCGAGCGCGAACGCATCGTCGGCGCTCACGTCGCCGCCGATCACCAGCACCGCGTCGTCGGGGCGGTAGAAGCGCTCGTGAAACCACGCCACCCGGTCGCGCCCGAGCGCGCCCAGCGTCGCGGCGGTTCCCGCCAGCGGATGACCGTACGGCGCGCCGCCGTACGCGACGCGCTGCGCGACGAGCCGCGCCAGCCCGCTCGGGTTCGCATACGTCAGCGCAAGATCGGAGATCGACTTCGTGCGCACGCGCTCCACCTCGTCGGGCGCGAACGCGGGCTGCCGCACGACCTCGTCGAGCAGCGCGAACGCCTGCGGGAACGCGGGCGTCGTCGCGCTCACGCTCAACACCGAGGCGTCGAAACCGGAGATCGCGTCGAAACGCGCGCCGAGCGCGTCGACCGCGGCGCTCATCTCCGTCGCGCTGCGCCTCGTCGTGCCGTGGGTGAGCAGCGCGGCGACCAGCGCGGCGAGACCGGCTTCCTCTTCGCGTTCCGCCACGCCGCCGCAGCCGACGACGAGCTGCGCGGCGATCAGCGGCAAGTTGCGCTGCGAGAACGCGATGACGCGCAACCCGTTGTCGAGAACGCGCTCGACCGGCGCGGGAAGCTCGGCGTCGCGCGGCGGCGCGGGCGCCGGAATCGCGCTCATGCCGGCAGGTACTCGATCACGGTGCGGTTCTGCGGGCGCAGATAGGTGCGCGCGACACGCAGCAGATCCTCGCCGGTGACCGCGAGGTAGCGTTCCAGGTCGCCGTTGATCAACCCGGGATCGCCGCGCTCGGCCGTCGCGCGCACGACCGCGATGGCGACCGAGTTGTTCATCTGCCGCGAGCGCACCAAGCTGCTGACGATCTGCGTACGCACGCGCTCGAGCTCCGCTTCGCCGGGCGGCTCGCTCAGCAGGCGGTCCATCTCGCGCGCGAGCGCGGCGCGCGCGCCGGCGAGCGCGACGCCGCGCGCGCAGATCAGCCGCACGCTGAACAGTCCGGGCTGCTCGCGCAAGTCGGCGCTCGCGTACGCGGTCGTCGCGACTTGCTCGCGGTAGACGAGCGAGGAGTAGAGCCGCGAGGAGCGGCCGGAGCCGAGCAGCGTCTCGAGCACGTCGAGCGCCGCCGCGTCGGGATGCGCCGCTGCCGGGATGTGATAGACTTCTTCGACGGCCGCGAGCGGCACGTTCGCGGCGCGGTGTTCGTAGAAGCGCTCGGCCGCCTGCGGCGGCTCGACGACCTGCACGCGCGGAATCGGCGATGACGGCGTGTGAATGCGGCCGAACCAGCGCTCGATCATCGCCAGCGTCTCGTCCGGATCGAGGTCGCCGGCGACGACGACGATCGCGTTGTCGGGCCGGTAGTACGTCGCGTGGAACGCCACGACGTCCTCGAGCGCGGCGGCGTTCAACTCTTGGGGACTGCCGATCACGCCGCGCCGGTACGGGTGCAGCAGGTACGCTTCGCGGTTGACGAGCTCGTCGAGCATCCCGTACGGCTCGGCGAGGATGCGCTGGTCGTACTCGCCGATCACCACGTCGCGCTCGGTGGCGAAGTTCTGCGCGTTCACCTCGAGCGCCGCCAGCCGGTCGGCTTCGGCCCACAGCAAACGCTCGAGGTGGTTCGAGGGGACGACCTCGTAGTAGTTGGTGATGTCTTCGGAGGTGAACGCGTTGTTGTAGCCGCCGACGTCCTCGGTGAGCCGGTCGATCGTCTCGGGCGCGGTCCGCGCCGTCCCCTTGAACATCAGGTGCTCGAAGAGGTGCGCGAACCCCGAGCGGTTCGGCGGGTCGTCCTTCCCGCCGACGCGGTAGACGACGTTGATCGCGACCGAGGGCACCCGGCGGTCGGGGACCAGGATGGCGCGCAGGCCGTTGTCGAGGACGTGGTCGACGTAGTCCAGCGGCGCGACGCCGATCGCCGCGGCGGAGATGGTGGGGAGTGCGGTCACGGGCCTTCGGTTCATCCCCGCGCCGCGCCCGGGGTCCTCCTGGGCTCGACCAGCATTCATTTCCGGATTGACAATCGAACATATGTTCGATAGCATGAGGCTCCCATGAGCGCCGACCCTGCTTTCGCGGCCTTGCGCGAGCGCCTCGACCGTCGTCACCGGGAGACGACGGCGGCGGCCTTCGCGCTCGGCGAGGAAGCGGTGCTTCGGAGCGGTCTGGCCGAGTTGGACGCCGTGTGTGGCGGTTTCCGGCGCGGCACGATCGCGACGCTCGAGGGGCCGCCGAGCTCCGGGAGGAGCGCGCTCGCCGCGCGTCTCCTCGCGGCTGCGACGCGGCGCGGGTTGGGAGCGATGGTCGGGGTGGACCTCTTCCCGCCCGCGCTTGCGGCCGCCGGCGTGCGGCTCGAACGGCTTCTTTTCGTGCGTGTCGGGGAGCCGGTCGAGGCCGCACGCGCGGCCGACATCATCCTGCGGTCGGGCGCGTTCGCGGTCGTCGTGATCCCCGCTCTCCCTAGCGGGCGCGGGATCGGCTCGGCGACCTGGACGCGCCTGGCCTCGTTGGCGCACCGCGCGAACGCGCTGCTGCTGGCGCTCGGCGCCGAAGCCTCGGCCGAGCTGCGCTACTTCGCCACCTTGCGGCTCGAGACGTCGATCGAGCGGGTGCGCTGGAACGGCCCTGCCGGACACCTCGGCGAGCCGGCCGGCTACGACGTGCGCGCGGTCGTGCGCAAGCACAAGCGCGCCGCCCCGGTCGGCGCGGCGCTGGTCCGCTGCGAGCCGTTCGAAGACCGCGCCCCGCTGGTCGACCTGCGCGAGCGCAGCGCCGCGAGCGCGGACGAGGCCCTCGCCCTGTAGTGGCGGCTCAGCGCGGAATCGGGAGCATCGAGACGCCGGCGGCGCTCGCCAGCGCCGCGGCGTCGACGGAGAGCGCACGCGCCGCCGGCGAGGAGCTCGGGCAGGACAGGTCGGGCGAGATCTTCCCGCCGTACCCGATCGAGGTCGACGAGCCGAACGAGGCGCTCTTCATGCAGTGCGCCGCCGGGAGCTTGTCGAGCGGCGCCGCCGCTTTCAGGTCCGAGAAGAAGCGCGCGACCAGCGCCGCGGGGAGGCGCTTGCGGATCGGGACGTCGCCCTGCTGCAGCGCCGCCCAACCGTCGGCGGTTATGCGCAAGCGGTATCCGGCGCGGTTCGTCGAGCCCGAGTTGACGATCAGCGCTTCATTGGGCGCCGTCGGGACGCGCAGGTACGCCGGCGGCGGCGACGCGGTTCCGACCGGGAGCGGCCCGTACGTCGGGAGCGCGAAGAGGGCGAACGCGAGCAGCATGTCCGATCAACGCGTCCGCGCGCGGCGGACGTTTCTCCCGTGCCGATCGTCTGCGTCTGGGCTCCGGCGTTCCGGCTCGCCGTCGCGCGGCTGACCCAGCCTCCTTCGGCAGGCTCAGGGCAGGCGATCGACCTCGACGCGCCGCTGATCCTGGCCGACCGGATCGAGCGCGGTCGCGTCGTGGACTGCACGCTGACCGCGGCCGCGCTCGGCGTGCGGCGCGGGATGACGCTGGTGCAGGCGCAGGCGACCGCGACGGAGGCGCGGACCGTCTTCGACGACCCGGCCGCCGACGTGCGGGTGTGGGCCGAGATGCTGGAGGCGCTCGACGCGGCTTCGCCGCTCGTCGAGGACGACGGGCTGGGCTGCGCGTTTCTGGAGATGCACGGCGTGCGCGGCGAACCCGCCGCGTGGCTCGCCGCGGTGCGCGGCGCGCTGGCCGGATTCGACGTCCCGGTGCGCGTCGCGTGCGGGCCGAACCGCTTCGTCGCGCGCGCGGCGGCGTGGCGCGGCGACGGGGTCGTGTGCGACGGCGATCCGGCGGCGTTTCTGGCACCGCTTTCGCTCGAGCTGCTGCCGCTCGAGCGCGGCGCGCTCGAGCGCTTGCGACTGCTCGGCGTGACGACGCTCGGCGAGCTCGCCGCGCTCCCGCACGGTCCGTTCGTGCGCCGCTTCGGAACCGAGGCGGCGAGGTGGCACGATCTCGCGCGCGGGATCGACCGCCGTCCGCTCGAGCCGCGCGCGCGCGCATTGCGCGTCGGCCGCGCGCTCTACGGCGAAGGCGAAGCGAGCTCCGAAGAGCAGGTGCTGTTCGCGCTGCGCACGCTGGTCGGCTGGGTCGTCGACGATCTGTGCGCGGCGGGAAAACGCGCCGGGCGGCTGGTGCTGCGGCTCGAGTGCGAGGACGGCGAGACGCGCGAGCTGACGACGCGCGTCGCGCAGCCGACCGCGGTGCCGTCGACGCTGTTCGAGCTGCTGCGCGCGCGGCTCGAAGGCGTGACGCTCGGCGCGCCCGTCGTCGGCTTGCGGTTGAGCGCCGAAGAGCTCACGAGCGGCGGCGTCGCGCTCTCGCTGTTCGCGGCGAGCGATCCCGATCCGGACGCGATCGGCGTCGTGCTCGCGCGGCTCGACGCGGCGCTCGGCGAAGGCCGCGCGCTGCGCGCGCACGTCGTCGAAGGCCCGCGCATCGAGCGCCGCTTCAGCTTCGAGCCGTTCACGCTCGAGCCGCTCGCGACGCGCGGCCCGCGCGCCGAGCCCGCGCCGCTCCCCGAGACCGCGACATTGCAACTGCGCTTGACCGCGCCGCGCCCGATCGAGGTGCGTGTGATCGACGGCGCGCCGCGCTTCGTCGGCTCGCCGCCGCAGCACGTCGTCGAGTTCGCCGGCCCGTGGCGCGCCGAAGAAGGCTGGTGGACGAACGCCACCGGCGAAAGCACCCCGCTCGTCCGCGACGAGTACGACGTCTTCCTCGAAGACGGCTCGCTGCTGCGGCTGTCGGCAGAACCTGCTGGCTGGCGCGTGCTCGGAATCTACGACTAGCGCGCGCGGGTGCTCGCGGCGGAACGTCGTATCAACGTGCATGCCGGCCGCGGAGCAGCTCGTGATCCGAAGTGCGCGCGACGGCGACGCGGAAGCGGTCGCCGAGATCCTCAACGCGGCGATCGCCGGTCGCGCGGCGACCGCGCGGCTCGAGCCGATCACGGCCGAGCAGCAGCGCGACCGGTTGCGTGCCTACGGCGAGCGATACGCGTTCTGGGTCGCGGCGGACGAAGCGCCCGCGACGGGCACGGGGATCGCCGCCTGGTGCACGATCGCTCCGTGGTCGGAACGCAGCGGATACGATCTCACCGCCGAGGTCAGCGTCTACGTCGCAGCCGACCGGCAGCGGCGCGGGATCGCCGCGAAGCTGCTGCGGCACGCGATCGCCGAAGCGCCGCAACGCGGGATCGAGGTCTACGTCGCGCGCGTCTTCACCCACAATCCGGCCTCGCTGCGGCTCTTCGAGCGCTTCGACTTCCAGCGCTGGGGCACGATGCGCGGCGTCGCGCGGCTCGACGGCGTGCTGCGCGACGTCGCGATCCTCGGCCGGCGCGTCTAGGAGTTTGGGTCACCGTAGGTGACCCACTAGCCCGAACAGGCGCGCGCGTCCCGCCACGGGTACAGAGGACGCAATGGATCCCCTTGACCGCATCGACGCCGGCGGCGGCGGCGATGACGACGACGAGCTCGCCCCACCCCAGTTCTACCTGACTACCTTCATCCCGCGCCCGGCTTGGTACGAGCTCGACCCGAACGAGGCCCGGGCGTTCTTGCAGAACCGCGTCGCGCAGCTCAACGAAGCGTTCATCGAAGAAGACGAAGGGGTGATCTGGGCCTACCGATACCACGTCGTCGAGCGCTCGCGCGAAGTCGATGCGGTCGTGCTGCTGTGGATGATCAGCTCCGACGAAGCGCTCGCGACGCTCGAGAACACCTTGCGCCGATCCGACGTCAACACGTACTTCGACTGGAGCGTGATCGGGGGCCCGCAAAATAACGCCCCGCAAGACATCCTCGGCGCGTTCCTGTCGACGCTCGCCCCCGACGATGAAGACGAGGACGAACGCCCGAGCCCGAGCGAAAACTGACGCGCGCGCGAGCGCGCTACGACGTGTACGGCTCGAAGGGCGCGACCGGCGCGAGAATCTCGTCGATTTCGCGGAAGATCTCCGGATCGACGTCGAGGTCGGCGGCGGCGACGTTGTCATCGACTTGCTCGGGCCGCGTCGCGCCGACGATCACCGAGGTGACGGCGTCGTTGCGCAGGCACCACGCCAGCGCGAGCTGCGCCGGCGTGCAGTGCGCGCGCTCGGCGAGCGGCTTCACGCGCTGCACCGCGTCGAGCACGGGCTGCGTGAAGTAGTCTTCCATCATCTCGGCGGCGCGGCCGGCGGCGCGCGTCCCGTGCGGCGGATGCGCCGCGTCGGTGTACTTGCCGGTGAGAATTCCCATCGCGAGCGGCGACCACACGACGTTGCCGAGCCCGTACTCCTTGCAGGCCGGGAAGACGCGCGGCTCGACGCGGCGCCACAGCGCGCTGTACTGCGGCTGGTTCGAGACGGGCTCCGCCCAGCCGCGCGCCCGCGCGAGCATCGTCGCGCCCGCGATCTGGTCGGCGTTCCACTCGCTCACGCCCCAGTACAAGATCTTGCCCGCGCGCACCAGATCGTCCATCGCCTGCACCGTCTCCTCGAGCGGCGTCGCCACGTCGTAACGATGGCATTGGTAGAGATCGACGTAGTCGACTTGCAGGCGGCGCAGCGAGGCGTCGATCTCGACGCGCACGTGCTTGCGCGAAAGGCCGCGGTCGTTCGGGCCGTCGCCCATCGGGAAATAGACTTTCGTGGCCAGCACGAGCTGATCGCGCGGAAAGTCGCGGATCGCGCGGCCGACGACCTCTTCGGCGCGCCCGCGCGCGTACACGTCGGCGGTGTCGAAGAAGTTCACCCCGCGCTCGTACGCGCGCCGAATGCACGCGCGCGCCGATTCTTCCTCGACGCTGCTGCCGTAGGTCAGCCACGAGCCGAGCCCGACGGCCGAGAGTTTGACGCCCCAGCGCCCCAGGTTCCGGTACCGCACCGCAGGCTCGTACCCGCTTCGAAGGGCTCGTCCTTTCGATGCGCGCCGAAGTGGGAACGAACCCGGCATGAACGATCGAGACGAGCGTCCCACCGACGTTCTCGCCGAAGCGCACGAGCAGGACGACGACGTCGAGGGCAACGAGCTCGGAGGCGGGCTCGGCAACACGCCGGACGGCGGCGCGAGCGACGGATGACCGGCGGCGGCGACCTGGACGAGGTCCGGCACGAGGAGCTTGAAGAGACGCTCGACGAGACGGCGGACGAGCTCGTGCCCGTCGAGGCCGAGAAGGACGACGAGCTCGACGAGCTTGGCGGCACCGCCGAAGGCGAGGCCGACGCGCCGGTCGAGTACGATCTCGGCGTAAACGAGAACGACGCCGATCCGACCGCGGGCGCCTCGGACGTCGGGGGGCTCGCGGGCGGGATCGATGCGGGCGACGGAACGAGCGGAGGCTAGCACCGTCGCTGCGAACGCGCCGCCGCGCGAGGTCGTCGTCGTGGTGAACCGCCATTCGCGGCACAGCGATGCGGAGATCGAGCGGCTGTACGACGCGCTCGCCGCACACGGTCTGCGCGTCGCGGCGTTTCACGCGGAGCCGGCGGAAGATGGCTGCCGCACGCGCATCAAGCGCGCGGCGAAGGCCGGCGCGCCGGCGATCCTGGTCGGCGGCGGCGACGGCACGATGACGCACGCGGTCAACGAGCTGGCGAAGCGCCGGAGCGTGCTGGGCGTGCTGCCGTTCGGGACGGGGAACAGCTTCGCGCAGTCGCTCGGCATCCCGCTGCACGACCTCGACGCCGCGCTCGCGGTGATCGCGCGCGGCCACGTGGAGTGCATCGACGTGGGCGTCGTCAACGGCACCTACTTCGCGAACTTCGCGACCGTCGGGCTCTCCTCGGAGATCGCCGCGGCGACGCCGCGCGGGCTCAAGAAGGTGGTCGGCGCGGTCGCCTACGGGCTCGCGAGCATTCGCCCCATGCTCACCCACCGCGCGTTCCGCGCGCGCATCGACTGGAGCGGCGGGCGGCTCGACGTGACCACGCAAGACATTATCGTCGCGAACGGCCGCTTCTACGGCGACACGCCGGTCGCGCCCGACGCGACGATCGTCGACGGCCGGCTGCACCTCTTCACCACCGACAACGGCTCGGCGCTCGCCGCCGCGCGCACGTACATCGCGCTCGGCCGCGGCGAGCACGCGCGGCTGCCCGACGCGCACCTGCTCACCGCACGCGCGTTCACGGTGCGCACGCGCAAGCGCCAGCCGATCGCGATCGACGGCTCGCCGCTCGAGAAGACGCCGGCGCGCTTTCGCGTCGCGCGCGCGGCCTTGCGCGTGTTCGTTCCGGAGGCCGGCGTTGCGCACGGTTGACGCGGTAGAATTGCGGCTGTGGGTCGCCGCGGTGCTTTGCTTGGCCGCGGCCATCGCGCTCGGCTTCTCCGTCGCAGCGCGCACGCCGGCGCGAATCGACGTCGAAGCGGTGGCGCTGCGCGGCACGGCCGTTCCGCTGGCGTTGTTCTTCACCGCGCTCGGGCGCTGGCCGGTGCTTCTTGCGCTGAGCCTGCTCGCGGCGCTCGTCGGGTGGCGGCTGCGCACCGGGATGGGCGCAGTCGTGCTGCTGTACGTCACGCAGATCGTCTCGCAAGGCGTCAGCACGCTGCTGAAGCTGGGGCTTCACCGCTCGCGCCCCGATCACTGGCTGGTGATTCAGGAGAAAGACTGGTCGTACCCGAGCGGGCACGCGGTGACGGCGGTCGTGTTCTTCGTGGGGCTTGCGCTTCTGGCGTGGCACGCGCCGCTGCCGCGACCGCTCGCCGGCGTCATTGCGGCCATTCTGCTGATCTGTGCGGTCGGGATACCGTGGTCGCGGCTCGCGCTTGGCGCGCACTACCTCACCGACGTGCTCGGCGGGCTGCTGCTCGGCACGGCGTTTCTGTGCGCGGCCTTCGCGCTGATGCTGCGCTTCGCGCACGCCTCCTCGGCGGCGTAGCGCCGGCGCGTCACTCGGCTTCGATCAGGTCGATCAGCGGCGGGTAGACCAGCTCCGTCTGCTCCTGCGGGATCGCCGGCTCGATGATGTCGTGGATCGGCGGCAAGCCGGGAAGGACGACGCGTTCGAGCTCGACGCCGTGCTCGCGCAGCGCGCGGAAGCGCCGCTCCGCGTGGGCGTTGTTCACTGCCGGCTCGTTCGCGTTCAGCACCAGCACGGCGCGCCGCGCGTGCGGGCCGGGCGGCGCGCCGGCGATCGCCGTCGAGATGGAAAGGCATTCGCCGAGCACCCGCGTCGCGAAGCGCGGGTAGCCGTGCTCGGGCGGCTGGTTTTGCTTGTTGCGCGGATCCCACCACAGAAACGCGTTCGGCGCCGCGCGCAGCAGCGCGCCGAGCGCGTCGTTCGCCGCGCCGGGTACCGTGCGCAGCCCGCAGTACGGCGCGACCGCGATCGCCAGATCGATTCGCGTGCGCGCGGCGAGCCAGCCGGCCAGCGTTCCGGCGACCGAGATCCCGGCGACCACGACGCGGCGACCGCACAGCGCGGCGAGCGCAACGGCCCGCAGCGCGGTGCTCGTGAAATCGGCCGCGCGCATGCGGGCGATCTCGGTCGTCATGCGATCGCCGTAGCCGTGGTACGGAAAGCGCGGCACGATCACCGCATGTCCGCGCGCGTGCAGCTGCGGCGCGAAGCGATCGTACTGCGGCGGGCTGTTCGTCACGCCGTGCAGCAGCACCACCGCGGCCGGCGCGACGCCGTCGTCGAGCCACCAGCGCGTGTAGTGCGCGATCTTCGGATCGGCGCGCTCCTCGGCCGCGATCGCTTCCAGCTGTGCGCGCGCCTGCGCGACGCGGTCATCTGCCACGCCGCGCGAGACCGCGCGGCACGCCGCGCAGCACGACCCGCTCGAGCCAGCGCAGCGGCCGCGTGTTCCACGGATCGTGCCGCACCAGCGGGTCGACCAGAATAACCTCGAGCCCAGCCAGCTTCGCGCCCAGGACGTCGGTGAAGAGCTGGTCGCCGATCACGACGACCTCGTTCGGCTGCAGCTCGAGCACGTTGGTCGCGCGGCGGAAGCCGTGCGGCAGCGGCTTGCGCGCGCGCGGGATGCACGGCACGCCGAGGTCCTTCGCGACCTCCGCTGCCCACGGCGTCCCGTTGTTGGTGAGCACCGCGACGCTCACGCCGGCATCCCGCGCGCGGCGAACCCAGGCCGCGTCCTCTTCGAGCGGCGCGAGCGAACGGAATCCGACCAGCGTGTTGTCGAGGTCGACGATCGCGCCGCGAATCCCGCGCGCGCGCAGCTCCGCCGGATCGATCTCGGTGATTCGCTCCGCCCAACGCTGCGGCCGAAAGAAGCTCAGCACGGCGCTCATCGTATTTCCGCAACCTTCGCCGGGGAAACGAGCACGCTCACCGCGCGTTCGAGGATGGCGAACTCGGCCGGCAGCTGGGTGACGACTTCGCTGTCGGCGGCGACCGGATACGGGCGCCCGTGCACCGAGCGCACGACGAAGCGTTTGCCGGAGAACGTCTGCACCTCGGGCGACTCCTGGAAGCGGCGCAGCGCGACCGCGCCGATCAGGGCGATCGTCCGCCAAAAGCCGGCGGCGTCGATCGAGTACAGGTCGAGCACGCCGTCGGCCAGACTCGCTTGCGGGTTCTCGACGACGCCGCCGAAACGGTAGCTGTTCGCCACGGTGAGCTGCACGGCGCGCACGACGCGCTTGGTTCCGTCCTCCGCTTCGACCTCGAGGTGCAAGGGCCGCGACCAGCGCAGCGCGCGCAGCGTCGTCAGCGGGACGGCGAGCATTCCCCACCGCCGTTTGACCTCCGGCGTCTGCAGCCGCGTGATGCGCGTCGACAAGCCGGCCGAGGCTTCGTTGAAGTACTTGTGGCCGTTGACGCTGCCCACGTCGAGCTGCAGCGGGACGCCTTCGTCGACCAGCGCGGCGACCGCCGCCGGATCGGAGGGGACGCCGAGCGTTCGCGCGAGCTCGTTGAACGTGCCGAGCGGCAGGATCGCCAGCGGCAGCTTCGTCTCGATCAAGCCGTCGATCGCGGTCACCAGCGTCCCGTCGCCGCCGCCGACGACCACCACGTCCACGTCGTCCTTGCGCGCGACGATCGTGTTGGACAGCTCGCCCGGCGGAATGTCCTTGGTGATCTCGATGACCTCGTGTCCGCGCGCGCGAAACACGGCCGCGGCCTGATCGCGCGCCGCGCGCCCGCGGCGAGCCCGTCCGTTGACCGCGAGCAGGACGCGTTTGGCCATCCGCCTCTCCCTACCCGGCCGAAGCGGCGGACGAACGTCGCGCCTGGCAGCGCGCCGGCGCCGTCAGGACGGCGGCGGGTTCGTTGCGGTCTCCTCCGGTACGACGACCGTCGCGGACCGCGCCCCCAAACCCTTGAACAGCGCGCCGATCGTTCCGAGCAGCCCCACGACCGCGGTTATCAGGCCGCCGAGCGCGGTCGTCGACTCCTGGAGCCCGGCCAGCGTGGTCGGCGGCGACACCTGCACGCGCACCAGCGGCACCGCGATGTCGTCGCCGACGAACGAGAGGTGCACGTCGATCGGCTGCTCGCCTTTGGGAAACGTGACGAACCAGCGCCACACGCGCTCGTTCACGTACACCGTTTTGGCGCGCTCGAACGACGTTATCGCGACCGGCGGTTTTGCGCCGTACGACGCCGTCGCGTTCGGCATCTGTCCCGGCTTGGCGAGCGGGCAGTAGACGCTCAGGTCGATCGGAACCTGCTCCTCGGTCGATGCGCTCGAAGGACTCCACACCGACGCGGTGCACGGCTCGATCGTTTCGAGGCACGGAGCGGCGCCGGTGCACGACGCCGGCTTTTGCTCGTTCGGCAAGCACTCGCGCTGCGTGCACCAGACGACGTTCTCTTTCTTGCGGAGCTCGAACTTGCTCTGCGAGCGCAGATGTCCCAGCTGTGCGGACGACAACAGCGCGAAGCTGAACGCAAGCACGGCCAGCCCCGCGAGCGCCGCTCCACGCCACGGCTGCGAGGCGACGACGCGCGGCACCGACATGTCGGTGCCCGCGGCGCTCGCACCGACGGCCGCGACGGCGACGGCGTGCCGCTTTTCGCTGCGGTCCGCGCTGACGGCGAACATAGCGGTGAGCAACGAAAGCGCGAGCCACCCGAGCGGTGCCTTGACGACGTGCACGATCTCCGGCCACTCGTTCGTCCCGCTCAACCGCCAGATCTCGTACGCGAAGAACGCCAGCAACAGCACCGCCGCGACGAGAATCGCGATCGCCGCCCAGCGCCGCCCGCGCGCGGACGTCATGGAACCGATCCCTTTGACGATGTCGGCGATCATCTGCACCTCGCTGTCCGGTTTACCATGACCGTGCGCCGCAAGCGCTTGGTCGCCCTCCGCCCGCATCTTTTCAGCACCGGCTACTGTTCGTAAGTACGACATGCCCGCTGAAACGACTAGCACCGCCGTGCGTTCCCTCGCCCGCGTGATTCCCGCGGTGGCGACCCTCGAAGGCGGCGGCTTTCTCGTCCACCGCCCGGTGCCGGCGCGCGGCCTGGAGCACGTCGATCCGTTTCTGCTCCTCGACGAGATGGGGCCGATGGATCACGGCCCCGGCGAGGCGCAAGGCGCGCCGGACCACCCGCACAAGGGCTTCGAGCTGATCACGTACCTCATCGCCGGCGAGATGGAGCACCTCGACTCGCACGGCAACCACGGAATCCTGCGCCCGGGCGACGCGCAGTACATGCTCGGCGGGACGGGACTCGTCCACTCCGAGATGCCGACCGAAGCGTTCCAGCGCACCGGCGGGTACCGTCACGGTTTCCAGATTTGGGTGAACTTGGCGAAGGCCGACAAAGCGCTCGCGCCGGCGTACAAGGACGTGACCGCGGCGCAGATTCCGGTCGTGCATCCGTCCGAGGGCGTGACGGCGCGGGTCGTCGCCGGCGAGGTCTTCGGCGTGAGCGGTCCGGTGCACACGGTGACGCCGTGGAACTACGTGCACGTCACGCTGCAGCCCGGCGCACGCGTCGTGGAGCCGGTTCCGCCGGACTGGACGGCAACGGCGTACGTCTTCGCCGGTATCGGCCACCTCGGCGCGCGCGAAGTGCGCCGCGGGGACTACGCCGTCTTTGCGAACGACGGCGAGACGATTGCGCTGGAGAACACCGGCACCGAACCGCTCGAAGCGCTGCTCCTCGCGGCCCGGCCGATCGGCGAGCCGATGGTCCGCTACGGCCCGTTCGTGATGAACACGATCGACGAGATCCGCGTCGCCTTCGAGGACTTCCGAGCGGGCCGCTTCGGCGAGATCAAACCTATCGTCGCGAAGTAGCCTGTCAGTTGGCGCTGATCGTGATGTTCGAGCGGGCGCCGCGCACCTTGACCGGAATCCCACCCTCAACCGGCGGCGGCGCCGCGACGCTGCATCCCGCGGCGCTGATGCGATAGTCGCCGCCGCGCGCTGCCGGGACGGTCAGCGCGAACCGGCATTTGGCGATCATGACGTCGACTGCGCGCGTCTCGCGCTCCCGCGAAAGCTCGACGTCGATCGCGTCCGACGCGCAGTGAAGCTGCACCCTGCCGGCAACGTCGCGCAGCACGGCGGTTCCTTTCGCGGAACGGACGACGACGTCGTCGAGTCCGGTGACCGCGATCCGGCTCTTCGCAAAGTCCAGCCGTACCGCCGTCCCGAGCGGCGCCTGCACGTGGACGCGCCGCCGAGGAACGAGGTCGACCACCGTCACCCGCGGTTCCGCAACCTCGGTTTTTCGCGTGAACGCCGCCGGCATGCCGTCGGCGAGATCGGGGGCCGCGACGACGATCCCTGGGCCCTCCCCGGCGACGACGGTCACCTCGTTGAACGCCCCGCGCAGCACCAACTGCGGCACCGCGTCGAGCTCGACCCGGCTCCCCTGATCGACCGTCGAGGTCGCGCCGAGAAGCGGCTCGCTGAACATCCGGTCGGGGATCAACGGCTCTTCGATGAGCGGCCCCGTGATGAGCGGCCCGCTGAAGGAATGCCGTCGGCGGGGACCCCGCCGCCCGGCCCCCGCGACGAACCCGATTCCGGCCGCGATCAAGCCAACCCCGACGAGCATCCGCTGCTTCATGCCGAAGCTACGCCGGTCGCCGAACCGAGTTTCAACGAGCGCGCCGATTCAATGCACGCTTCAGCTCGTTGAGGAAGTGGTCGCGGCGGCTGCGATCGTACACCGGCGCCTCGCGCAGTTCCCGTTCCGTCCATGCCTCGATGGCCGGCAGGTCAATCCTTGCGGATTGCGCAGCGGCGACGTCAAGCGCGACACGCAGCGTTCGTTGGTCGCCCCAGGCCCAGTAGTGCATGAAGCGGTCGCGAACCACGTCCGTCGGCGTGTACACGTGCAGGAGCAAGTCGCCTCGATGCTCCGTCGCGTAGGCGGTGACCGTCTCCGAGCCGATCGACGGTGGGCCGGTCGGAAACTCCACGGTGTAGAGCACGTCCGGATGGCGATAGAGACGTTCCGGCGCGCGAAGATAGCCGAGCGGCCGAAGCGCCTCGTCGACGGTCTTCGCACGCGCTCCGAAACGGAGGATGAAATCGAGGTCGCGCGACTCGTATGCTTCGGGCGCGTAGAACGTCGCAGCGCTTCCGCCGCACAGAACGGCGGGTTCGTCCGCGCGTTCCAGCGCCGTGCACACCGCGAACGCGACGTCGGTCAGCGTCGAGGTCGCATCGAGCGGCATCATAGTTCTTTTCCGGCCCGGCGCGGGCGCTGGCGCAATCGCTGGGCGGCTGCGACGATCTCCGGGTCGCTCTGTCCCATTCGGCTGAGAAGCTCGCGCAGCGGCGCGTAGTGCTGATAGGTGCGATTGAGCTCAAAGATACGCGTGCGTCCCATCAACCGCGAGGCAAGCACGCCGTCTCGCTCCAGATCGTTGGCCGTCCGCTGAACCACGCTAAGGTCCTCGCCGAGCACGACGGCGAGCTCGCGCGGATAGGACCGCTCGAGGAGGCCGAGCAGCTTGAGGACACGTTCCCGAGCGCGTGAGCCGAACAGGCCCTTTGACTGCACTGGCACGTTCACATGATAGCGATGTCGCCATCATATGACAAATAGCCGACGTCATACGACCGCGTCCTTTGCAGGTCGTGCGCGGGCGCCGCTTCTGCATGCTGGCGCAGATTGGCAATGTCGGCCGGAACGGATATCGAACACGCGTTCGAGTATGGTCATCGTCCCGATGCCCGATTCCGCCGGTTCCGCCGAGTACGCCGAGCTGCACTGCTGGTCGAACTTCAGCTTCCTCGAAGGGGCCTCGCACCCGGAGGACCTGGTGGCGGCCGGGCTGCAGCTCGGGCTGCGCGGGATCGCCCTGACCGACCGGGACGGGCTCTACGGGGCGGTCCGGTTCGCCAAGGCGGCGGTGCCCGCGCCGCACTTCGCCGCCCTGTGCGGGGCCGAGCTGACGCTGGAGTCCGCCGAGTCGCAGCCGCTCAAGCCCAGCCGGCCGGCCCGGCCGGCCAAGGAAGTCCCGACCGACACCCCGCGCCTGGTATTGATCGCCGCCGACAAAACCGGCTACGGCAACCTCGCCAACCTAATCTCGATCGCCCAGCTCCGCGGCCGCAAGCGCGACGCCCGGCTGCGCCTCGACGACCTCGACGGCCGCACCGACGGGCTGATCGCGCTCTCCGGCGGGCGCAACGGCTTGGTCGAGAAGGCGCTGCTGCGGCGCGACGGCGCCGTCGCGGTCGCGCTCGGCGCCCGGCTGCGCGACCTCTTCCCCGGGCGCTTTTATCTCGAGCTGCAGCATCATCTGCGGCCGGAGGACCCGGCGCTGATCCGCGCGCTGGTGCGGCTCGCGATGCAGCTCGACGTGCCGTACGTCGCGACCAACGGTGTCGCGTACGCCTCGCGCGACGACGGCAAGCTGTGCGACGTGCTGACCTGCGTGAAGTACGGCACGCCGCTGCAGAACGCGGGGACGCTGCTGCGCCCCAACCACGAGCACGACCTGAAATCGCCGGCGCGCATGGCGCGGCTGTTCGCCGAGTTTCCGCTCGCGCTGCGCAACACGCTCGCGATCGTCGAGCGCTGCCCGTTCCGGCTCGAGCGGCTGCACGGTGAGTTTCCGCTCTACCCGATCCCCGAGAACGAAGCCTCGCCGCAGTCGTATCTGCGCACGCTGGTCTACGAAGGCGCGCGCACGCGCTTCGCGCAGCCGCTCGAAGCGAAAGTCGAACGGCAGCTCGAGTACGAGCTCGGAATCATCGCGCGCATGGACCTCGCCGGCTACTTCCTGGTCGTGTGGGACATCGCGAACGCCGCCGCGCGGCTCGACGTGCTCGCGCAAGGCCGCGGCTCGGCGGCGAACTCGGCGGTCTGCTACGCGCTGGGGATCACCGCGGTCGACCCGATAAAAGCGGGGCTGCTGTTCGAGCGCTTCTTGAGCGAAGAGCGCGGCGAGGTTCCCGACATCGACATCGACTTCGCGCACCAAGACCGCGAAAAAGTCATCCAGTACGTGTACGAGCGCTACGGCCGCGAGCACGCGGCGATGGCCGCCGAAGTGATCACCTATCGCACGCGCTCGGCGATTCGCGACGTCGGCAAGGCGCTGGGGCTCACCCTCGGGCAAGTCGACCAGATCGTGCGCGAGTACGACGCGCGCGAGTCGCTCGCCGGCGCGGTCGGCGCGCCGCACGCCGAGGAGAAACCGCTCCCGCCCTCGATCGCGAAACGCCGCGACCTCGACGCGGGCTCGAACGTGCTGCACTCGCGCGCGGACGATCTTCCCGCCTCGGGCGGGATCCGCGCGCTCACGCCCGGCTTTCACGACGCCGACTTCGGCGCCGATCCCGACGCGCAGATTAGGGGTCCGGTCGGCGGCGCGCTCGGCGCGTTGCTGCTGAAGATCTGCCGGCGGATCGACGGCTTTCCGCGCCACATGGGGATTCACAGCGGCGGGATGGTCATCACCCGCTCGCCGCTGGTCGAGGTCGCGCCGGTCGAGTGGGCCTCGATGCGCGACCGCACGATCGTGCAGTGGGACAAGGACGACCTCGCCGACCTGGGCCTGATCAAGATCGACTTGCTCGGGCTCGGCATGCTCGCGCTGCTGCGCGACGCGTTCGCGCTGTACCGGCGGCGCTATCCGCAGCGCGTGCCGCTCTCGCTCAACGACATTCCGCCCGACGACCGCGAAACGTACGAGATGCTGCAGCGCGCCGACTCGATCGGCGTCTTCCAAGTCGAGTCGCGCGCGCAGATGTCGATGCTCCCGCGGCTCAAGCCGGCCTGCTTCTACGACATCGTCATGCAGGTCGCGATCATTCGCCCCGGCCCGATTCAAGGCGACATGATTCACCCGTTCTTGCGGCGCCGCAACGGACAAGAACCGATCACCTATCCGCATCCGAAGCTGAAGCCGATCTTGGAACGAACGCTCGGCGTCCCGCTCTTTCAGGAGCAGGGGATGCGGATGGCGATGGAAGCGGCCGGGTTTTCGGCCGGCGAGGCCGATCGCTTGAGGCGAGCGATGGGGCACAAGCGCTCGCGGGAGCGGATGGCCGAGCTTTATCCACGGCTTGTGGAAGGAATGGTGCATAACGGCATCCCGCGCGAGGCCGCCGACAAGCTCTACCACATGCTGGAAGGGTTCGCCGACTACGGCTTCCCGGAGTCGCACGCGGCCTCGTTCGCCCTGCTGGCCTACGCCTCGGCGTACGTGAAATGCCACGAGCCCGCGATCTTCTGCGCGGCGATCCTCAACGTGCAGCCGATGGGATTCTACTCGACGGAAGTGCTCGTCAACGACGCGCGCCGGCACGGCGTCGTCGTCAAGCCGATCGTCGTCAACGAGAGCGAGTGGTGGAGCTTCGTCGACCAGGACGGCGCGCTGCGGCTCGGCTTTCATCTGGTGCGCGGAATGGGCGAGGTGCAGCGCGACCGGCTCGAGCGTACGCTGGCGTACGGAGAAGACCGCAGCGCACCGCACGAGTTTTCGGACTTGGTCGACTTCGCGCGGCGCACCGGGCTGGAGCGCGACGCGCTGGAGAACCTTGCCGCGGCCGGCGCGTTCGCGCCCTGGCATCCGACCCGGCGCGAAGCGATGTGGGCGCTGCGCGGCCTGGACGAGCGCGAAGCGCGCGGCGAGCTCGGCCGCGCGATGGAGATCGAGAACGAGCCGCCGGCCGCGCTGCGCGCGCTCACGCCGGCCGAGCAGACGACGCTCGACATCGCCGCGACCGGCGTGAGCGACGTCCAGCCGATCGCGCACCTGCGCCCGCTGCTCGACGCGCAGAACGTCCTCGCCGCCGGCCGCCTGCCGTCGATGCCGAAGAACCTCGTCTGCAAGGTGGGCGGCCTGGTCATCACGCGCCAGCGCCCCGGCACCGCGAAAGGCTTCGTCTTCCTGACGCTCGAGGACGAGACGGGCTTGGTGAACGTGATCGTCCGCCCCGACGTCTACGAGCGCAACCGCCGCACGATCCGCGGCTCGCACTGCCTGATCGTCGAAGGCGTTTTGCAGAAAGAACAAGGCTGCATCGACCTGATCATGAAGCGCTGCTGGGAGCTCGACGAACAAGGCGCCGCCGCAAAAGTCCGCGCGCGGAACTTTCACTAAAAAAAAGCCGACGCCGAGGCTCTTGACAACAGCGCTTTTTCGTGCTTTAGTCAAACGACTAAACCGAGCGACTACTTCCCACCGCGACGCACCCGGGCCGGCTTTCTCGGCCTGGAGGAGGCATAGCCATGCACAGCACCATGGTTCCGGTCGATCGTGCCCGGTTCGAGCGCTGCATCGCTGCATCGAAACGGGTTCGCTGGGACATCGATGAAGACGTCATCCGCGGCCGGCGCTTCGACCGCGAGCACAAATACCTGCCCGACGGGCTCTCGCTCGTCGACCGGCTCACCTTTCTGTCTCCCGCGGAGCAGCGCTATCTGAGCCAGCTCCAAGGCCGCACCTATGCAAACGTGTTCGGATTGGTCGAGCGCTACATCAGCGACAAGGTGCTCGAGCTCAGCCGCGACCACTCCTTCTCCGACCAGACCGCGCTCGAAGCGATGGTGCGCTTCACCGACGAAGAGCTCAAGCACCAGGAACTGTTCCGCCGCATCGAGGCGATGGTCGCGGAGACGATGCCGGCCGGCTATCGGTTCGTGCCCGATCCGAACGACGTCGCGCGCGCCGTTCTCAGCAAGAGCACCTGGGCGGTGCTGCTCCTCACCCTGGACATCGAGCTCTTCTCGCTCGCGCATTACAAGGAAAGCATCGAGCCGGACGCCGCACTCTCGCCGCTCTTCAAAGACGTCTTCCTCTATCACTGGAAAGAAGAGAGCCAACACGCGATCATGGACGAGCTGGAGCTGCGGCGGGTCGATGCCGGCATCACGCCGGCGCAGCGCGACGCCGCGGTCGACGAGTTCATCGAGCTGGTCGCCGCGGTCGACGGCATCCTGCAGGCGCAGTCGGCCGCCGACGCAGGCTACTTTTCGCAGACGTGCGGCCGGGCGCTGACCGCCGCGGAAGACGAAGCCGTTCGGGCCGGCCTGCTCGACGCGTACCGCTGGCAGTACATCTTCTCCGGGGCGCAGCTGCCGCAGTTCGGAAAGGCCCTCTCGAGCTTGATCGACGGCGCCCAAGGCGCGCGCATCCAAGCCGCGCTCGCGTCGCTCGGAGGAAACGCGGCGTGACTGCGCCGAGTAACCGGCAGCTTTCAGGAGAGCTGCCGTAACGACTCCACCGAAGCGCGAACGGCTCGGAATTTCCGACGCGCGGCACGACACCGAACAGGCGTTCCTCGACGCGGCAGAACGCCTGCTGATTCAATGCGGCTACGCCGAGATCACGACGCGCAAGCTGGCCGCCGAGGCCGGGGCCAACCATGGTCTGGTGCACTATTATTTCGGCTCGATGGAGGAGTTGTTCGTGCAGGTCCTCGAGCGGTTCACCGAGCGCATTACCGCGCGGCAGCGCTCGATGTACGGCGTCGAGAAACCGTTCATCGAGAAGTGGCGCACCGCGATCCGCTACATCGACGAAGACCTTGCTTCCGGCTACCCGAAGGTGTGGTTCGAGCTTGAGGCGATGGCCTGGAACCGGCCCGAATTTCGCGAGCGCATCGCCCACATTCACGACACCTGGCACGTCGTGCTCGGGGAAGCAATCGATCGAGCGATGGCGGACTACGGCCTCGATCGCCGGCGCTTCCCCGCCGAAGCGCTCACTACGCTGGTGCGGACCTTCAACCTCGGCGTTCTGCTCGAACGGCTGATCGACGTCGACCGCGGACATGAGTCGATGTTCCGCATGATCGACCGCTGGCTGGCGTCGCTCGAGAAGAGGCGCGAATGAGAGCCCGCCTACCCGATCGGTCGGGATATGTGACGCGTGACGGCACGCGGCTGTACTACGAGCTCTTCGGCGCCGGCGAACGGACCGTCGTGTTTCTTCCGACTTGGTCGATCATCCACTCGCGGCACTGGAAAGCGCAAATCCCGTACTTCGCTCGGCACTTCCGGGTGCTGACCTTCGACGGCCGCGGAAACGGGCTCTCCGATCGGCCCGCCGAGCCGCGCGCCTACGACGACGAGGAATTCGCCCTCGACGCGCTCGCCGTCATGGACGCCAACGAGATCGAGCACGCCGCGATCGTGGCCCTCTCGGCCGGATCCCGCTGGGCTCTCATCCTCGCGGCGCGCTATCCCGAACGCATCGCAGCGGCCGCGTTCATCGGTCCGAACGCACCGCTCGGCGCTCCCATCGCCGAGCGCGCTGCGGCAATGCTCGACTTCGACGTTTTGCGCGAGCGGTACCAGGGCTGGCAGAAGTACAACCGCAACTACTGGCGGCTCGATCAGCGCGACTTCCTCGAGTTCTTCTTCTCGCAAGCCATTTCGGAACCTCACTCGACCAAGCAGATCGAAGACTGCGTCGGCTGGGGAATGGAGACGACGCCGGAAACGCTCATCGCGACGCAGGCGGAGCGCACGATGAGCGAAGACGAGGCGCTCGATCTGGCCGCCGCGGTTCGTTGTCCGGTGCTCGTCGTGAACGGCGACGACGACCGGATCGTCGGGTTCGCGCGCGCGCAGGGCCTTGCCCGCGCGACCGGTGGGAAGCTGCTGACGCTCGTGGGATCGGGACATTTGCCGCACGCCCGCGATCCGGTGGCCGTCAACCTGGCCTTGCGAGCGTTCATCGATCGACCGATCGGAGCACGTACGTGGCGACGCGGGCGCGACCGGCGGAAACGCGCGCTCTTCATCTCCTCGCCGATCGGGCTGGGGCACGCGCAACGCGACGTAGCGATCGCGCGGGAGCTTCGCAAGCTGCATCCCGATCTCGAGATCGACTGGCTGGCGCAGCATCCCGTTACCAGAGTGCTCGAAGCGAGCGGCGAGCGCATCCATCCGGCCAGTGCGCTCCTCGCCAACGAGTCGGCGCACATCGAGGACGAATCGGCCGAGCACGACCTGCACTGCTTTCAGGCGCTGCGCCGCATGGACGAGATCCTGATCGCGAACTTCATGCTTTTCCACGACGTGGTCTCGGAGGAGCACTACGACCTCTGGATCGGCGACGAAGCGTGGGAGCTCGATTACTATCTGCACGAGAACCCGGAGCTGAAGCGCACACCGTACGCCTGGCTTACCGACTTCGTCGGCTACCTGCCGATGCCGGAAGGCGGCCGACGTGAAGCCTTCCTGACAGCGGACTACAACGCCGAGATGATCGAGCACGTCGAGCGCTATCGCTACGTGCGTGACCGCGCGATCTTCGTGGGCAACCCGGAGGACGTCGTGCCGGAGACGTTCGGCGCAGGTCTACCGGCGATTCGCGACTGGACCGAGAGCCATTTCCAGTTCTCCGGATACGTCACCGGGTTCGAACCGGTCGAGGACGCCGACCGCGCCGCGCTCCGGGCGCGGTTCGGATATCGCGACGACGAGCAGGTCTGCATCGTCACCGTCGGCGGCTCGGGCGTCGGCGCGCCGCTGCTGCGCCGCATCATCGAGGCGTATCCGCACGCCAAAGCGCGTCTCCCGGCGCTGCGCATGATCGTCGTCGCGGGCCCGCGCATCGATCCCCGCACGCTGCTCAGCGCTGCAGCCGTCGAAATACATTCCTTCGTTCCGCACCTTTACCAACGGCTGGCAGCCTGCGACATCGCGATCGTCCAAGGCGGACTGACGACGACGATGGAGCTCACCGCACATCGTCGCCCGTTTCTTTACTTCCCGCTTCACAATCACTTCGAGCAGAATTTCCACGTGCGCTATCGCCTCGAGCGCTACGGCGCCGGCCGCTGCATGCGGTACGACGAATGCGGCCCCGAGCAGATCGCCGAGGCGCTCGTCGACGAGCTCGGCCGAACTCCCGCCTACCGGCCCGTCGAGTCCGACGGCGCGGCGAAGGCCGCGGCCCTCATCGCAGCGCTGGTGTAGCCGCGACTCGCGTCGACCGGTCGCACGCCATCATGTCAAGACGCTACGGCGTGACGGCGCGTTTCCAGAGGTCGTAGGCGCGGCCGATCAGACCGCTTTGGGTCTGCGTCGCGGCTCGCGCTTCGTCTGCGGTGAGATAGTTCGGGGTCCCACCGAGGCGCAGCGCCTCGGCCTCCAGCAGGGCGTTCTGCGCGGTGTAGTACGCGCGGAAGACCGCTTCGGGCAGCGTCGAGCCCACCGCCACCATCCCGTGCCCGCGCATCAGCGCGACGTTCGCGCTGCCCAGCGTGCGCGCCAGCGCATCGCCGAGCGCGAGCGTCTTCACCAGCAGGTCGGTCCCCGTTCCGCCCGTGTCGCGAATCTCGAACACCGGCGCGCCGGCGCCGAGAAACGCCGCCATGTGAAAGACCGGCTGCAGTTTGACCTGCGAGACGCCGAACGGGATCACCGCCGGCGTGTGCGCGTGCACGATCGCCATCACGTCGGGACGCGCCTTGTAGATCGCGCCGTGGATGAACCGCTCGGCGTACGGCGTCGCGTAGTTGCGGTTCAGCGCGTTGCTGTCGAGGTCGTAGGTGAAGATGTCGTTCTCGGTGACGAGCGCGGGCGCCATGCTGCGCGCCAGCCAGTAGTTCTGCGCCGAGTGCGGGCTGCGCACGCTGACGTGGCCGTAGCCGTCGACGACGTTCTCGTGCGCGAGGATATGGTTCGCGAGCGCCAGATCCCCGAACGTCGGGGCCGGCGCGTCGGCGGCGAGCGCGGGCGCCGCGGCCGCGCACGACGCGGCCAGGACGCCGAGAAGAAACTGCGGTCTGTCCATGACCTGCGCTTCCGCGGGGGAAACCCGCATCCTCGCGAAAAGCGCGTTTTAGGAGGCTCCATGAAGCGACACGTCGTCGCCGCGCTCGCCGCGGCGCTGCTCACCACCGCCGCGGCCTCGGCGCAGTCGTATCCCGGCGATCCCGGCACCGGCGTCGAGCGCGGGATCGAGCAGGTGAACAACTCGGGCCAAGTCGGGACCGCGACGCTGTTCCACGCCGGGCCGAGCGCGACGCGCGTGCTCGTCGTGCTGCACGGAGCGCCGCCCGGGCGCGCGCAGTCGGTGCGCATCTACCGCGGCCAGTCGTGCGAGGACTTCGCGCCGGGCGGGCCGACGCATTTCTTGAACGACCTGAAGAACGGCACCTCGAGCTCGACCGTCAAGCTGCCGGAAGAGAAGTTGCTGTCGGGGAACTACAACGTCGTCGTCTTCTCGACGAACCGCGCGGGCGCGGGCGCGACCGCGTGCGGGCATCTCTACCCGGGCGCCGGATGAGGCCACTCGAAGAAAGCTTCACCGACCCCGTCGACGCGACGAAGGCCGAGTTCTCGCGGCGCGGTTTCGTCTCGCTCGGCGCCGGCGCCGCGCTCGCGGCCGGTAATGCCGCTGCGGCGAGCGCGCAGACCGATGGGTTGGGCAAGCCGCATCCGCCGCTCGTCGCCGAAGACGATCCGGCGATCGTCGTCTCGCGGCCGCGGCTCACGCCCGCCGCGGGCGGCGCGATCGGCGCGTATGCCGCGACGCCGCGCACGGTGAAGAGCACGACGCCCGGCGTGGTGGTGATCATGCACGCCTGGGGCGTCGACGCGCAGATCCGCGACACGGTTCGGCGCTACGCGAAAGCCGGGTTCATCGCAATTGCGCCCAACCTCTTCGAGCGCCTCAACGCGCCGAGCGGCGACGGCGTCAACGACTTCGACGTCTTCCGCCCGTACCTCAGCAAGCTGTTCACGCAGGGCTTCGTGCCGACCGACGTGCTCGCGGCGCACGGTTGGATCCCGGCGCAGGCGCGGGATGCGGCGATCGGGATCACCGGATTCTGCATGGGCGGCGGCATCGTGCTGCAGTCGATCATCGATTCGAAGGGCTTCGCGGCCGCCTCCATGTTTTACGGAAACGTCTTGCCCGGGGCAGACCCGAACGCTGCGCGGACACCGGCGACGTTCGATTTCGCCAGCCGCATCACCACCCCACTGATGGGCAGTTTCGGCGCGCGCGACACCTCGATCAAGCCCGATGACGTGCGCGCGATGTTCGCGCGGCTCAGCGCGCCGCACGACGTGAAAATTTACGACGAAGCGGGACACGCGTTCTTCGACGACACGCGCCCCAGCTACGTCCCGAGCGCGGCGGCGGACGCATGGACGCGCACGCTAACCTGGTTCCACAAATACCTGGGGTAGCACGCGGTGAGTCAGCCGCCGTAGATCAAGTCGAATACGCTGGTAGCCGTCGCGAGCCAGCGCTCGCGATCTTCTCTCGTCCATGGTTGCCCTTCAATAGGGATTGTCTGGTACAGCGCCGCGATAAGCGGATGCTTGGACCCGCCTGGCTCGGGAGCTGGCGAGGCACTATGGACGGTTGGCGTCGAATCGGCCGTCGGGCGGTCTTCCGCCGTCGTGGAGATTGTAGAGGAGCCGGGGAACTGCGGCTCCAGCAGCCGATCCGGGGCAACATTGAAGAAGCCCGCTTGCTTTGCCGAGCGCTGCATTACTTGCCGGGCGCGAGCTTTTTGCTTTGGCGCTACCCCCAGCTGCTCAAGTGCTGCCTCAAGGCCCGCATCGGGAGGAAGCTTCACACCTTTAAATTTTTCGTACAGTCTCTCGTACAGCGGAACCTGCAAGAAAGACCGTACACGCGCTGCCTTCTCGTTACCAGAAACAGCCTCATGCCCCAGCGGCAAGAGCTCAATTTTGCCGTCTCGGGATACGCGAATAAAGCCGAAAATCCGGGCCGCGCTTACTTTTTGGCGAAACGCGCCAGACTCTGTCCCGCCATGGCCAAGGTAACCCGCAAGGCGCGCCATGTCAGTGTGGCCGCCTGCGCGCTCGTAAACTGTGCGAGCAACCTGTACCGCATCGTCCTGCGATAGATAGGGGAAGGCTATCTGCGATCTACCTCGCTCTTCCGCCTGCTCTTGGGCTATCTCGTCCGTCTCCACAACTATGCCTCCACGCCTAATATTCGCATAGTTTGGAGTCATTGTCAATGCGGACACCAGACTCCACCGGGCGCCGCCACCCTCAGTCGGCATCAAGTCCGAGGCACATTGTCGCCGACAGCCTTGTGCGACGCAATGCTTAGGCGTATACTGGCCCTGGACGACGAACCCCGTCGTCCAGGGCGGTGGCCGAGTAGGAGAGGCACCAGCTGTTCCCCGCGGCGGACGCGGACCCAGAGGCTGGATGGAGGCAGGTTCGACTCCTGCCCGCCTTCCCTATTGCCTCTTTATACTGTACCACGCCGCATGGAGCCCCAGCGAAGCGTGCGCCGTCAGGATGGCGCCCAAAATGCCGGCTACATCTACGCCGGTTTGAAATCTCGCCGCGGGACATGCCGTGCGCAGTCACGTGCACGAGATATTTCCTACTTCCTTTCGCGGCGCGGCCGCGCCGATTGTGGCTGTGACCGCGATGCCGCGCGCAAATGCCTTTTCAATAGTAACGCGCGTAATCGCCGCCGCATTGTACCACGCACACGCTTCACTTGGTTAATAAATTGGAGTAGCGGCTTCGGACGCGGCGAATGACGCACCGATGGTCCACTCGGTCCTCGACGCACTCGATGCCCACGCCGCTATGCAGCCGAACGCGCTTGCGTTCGACGATGTGCCGTACGGCGTAGTGTGCGACGCTTCGCTACGCGTCGCAGCGAAGTTGCACGACGCCGGGCTGAAGCCGAGGGACCGGCTGGCGATCTATTCGGAGAACCGGCCGGGATTCGTCTACGCGTACCTGGGCGGCCTGCGCGCGGGCGCGATCGTCGTGACGGTAAACGTTCTTTACCGCACGTCCGATCTTGAGCATGTTCTCACCGATGCGGATCCGTCGGTCGTGTGCGTCTCGGAGCAGAGCGCGCAGTACGTGAGGCCGCGCGCGGGCCGCGCGGTCGTTGACTTGGCCGACGTCGAGCGGTGGGCGCACGACGCGACGATCATGCCGCTCGCCGATCCGCCGGCGATCCACGCCGGCGATGGCGCGATTCTAATCTACACCAGCGGAACGACGGGTCGCAGCAAGGGCGCGATGCTGACCCACTGCAACCTGGCGGCGATCGCGAGCGCGCTCGTCGAAGCGTGGCACTGGACCGCGAACGACACGCTGCTGCTCACGCTCCCGCTCTTTCACGTTCACGGCCTGGGCGCCGGGTTGAACGGAACGCTCGTCGCCGGCGGGCGCGTGCTGGTGCGCGAGCGGTTCGACGCGCCCGCGGTCGTCGCAGCGCTGGCGAACGGCGAGGCGACGATGTTCTTCGGCGTGCCGACGATGTACGTGCGCATCCTGGAAAACGCCGGCGAGGGCGTGCGCTTCGACCGTGTGCGGCTGTTCGTCTCGGGCTCCGCGGCGCTGCCGGCGAGCGTGCACGAAGAGTTCGACCGACGGTTCGGCGTCTCGATCCTCGAACGCTACGGCTCCACCGAGTTCGGCTTCGCGCTGAGCAACCGCTACGACGCGGCACGCCACGCGGGAACGGTCGGGTTCCCGCTTCCGCGCGTCGAAGTGCGGCTCGCCGATCCCGTGAGCGGCGCCGACGTCGCCCCCAGCGCGGCCGGCGAAATTCTGGTGCATGGCCCGAACGTCTTCAAAGGCTACTGGCGCAACGAGGCCGCGACCGACCGCGCGTTCGTGCGCGACGCGCAGGGCCGCCGCTGGTACAAGAGCGGCGACCTCGCAACGTTCCACCCCGAGCGCGGCTACGTAATCAACGGCCGCTTGAAGGAACTCGTGATCAGCGGCGGTTTCAACGTGTACCCGATCGAGGTTGAAGACGAGCTGTTGCGCTTGCCGGGGATTCGCGCCGCGGCAGTCGTCGGCCAACCCGATCCCGCCCGCGGCGAAATTCCGGTGGCGTTCCTCGAAACGGACGCGAGCTTCGATGCGGAGCAAACGCTCGCGACCCTCCGCGAGCGCCTCGCCAGCTTCAAAGTCCCCAAGCATCTCTATCCGATCGACGCCCTTCCCCGCAACGCCATGGGCAAAGTCGAAAAACCCCGCCTCCGTGAACTGTTGGCAAAGCCAAGTCCTGACAGCGAGTAGGCCGATCCCCTTTTCCCCGGATCCCGAACGCGAACCCGTCGGCGTGACGAGCATCGCGGCGAACTGCTTTGGATGAACGAGTAGACCATCGCGCCGATCAGGGGCCGGATTACCGTGCCTCGCCTCCCGTCTGATGAAGGGGTGCAGAAAACGGATCGCCCGGATGTCGCGTCGAACAGACGTACGAATGGGCTGCGGAGTGAGCTACCGGCTTGGCGGACAAGGCCGAGCGCAAGTCTGCAAAATGCCATACAGGTGGCATAACCAGGTAGGACGATCGGAGACATGATCCTCGCGCACCGCATCCGTCTCGATCCGACGAGCGCGCAGGAGGCATATTTTGCGCGCGCCTGCGGTGTTGCGCGCTTCGCTTACAATTGGGGGTTGGCCGAATGGCGGCGACAGTATGACTCCGGCGGCAAGCCGTCCGAAATCGCTCTGCGAAGACTACTTAATGCGATTAAGAACGAACAGTTTCCCTGGATGCGTCAGGTCACCAAGAATGCACCGCAGCAGGCGATCAAGAATCTCGGTCGGGCATATATCAACTTCTTCCGTGAACTCACGAAGTGTCGTCGTGGTGAGATTCCGCGAAAGGTTCGCGCTCCACGGTTCAAGAAAAAGGGTCGTCACGAATCATTCCGCGCCGACAATGGCCCCGACAAGCGGCACCCACATAACGTCATCACGGCAGGGAAATGGGTAAAGCTGCCGCTGATAGGGTGGCTCGCGATGCGCGAGGAGGTGCGCTTCGCCGGACGCATTCTTTCAGTGACAATCTCACGGCGAGCGGATCGCTGGTATGCCAGTTTCTGCATCGAAGTCGAATACGTGCCGGATCTCCGGACCGATGATTCCGTCGTCGGCGTGGACCTCGGCATCACCGCTCTCGTAACCCTCAGTGACCAAACCCCCAAAGTGTCGGGAGTTAAGGCGCTCCGGCGCTATCTCGATAAAGTTAGACGCCTCTCGCGGATTATTTCCCGTATGCGGCGCGGATCACGCAATTGTGGCAAAGCGAAAACCAAGCTTGCACGACTGCACACCCGCATCGCAAACATCCGGTCCGATGCCTTACACAAGGTCACGACGTACCTAACACGCTATCGAACGATTGCCATCGAGGATCTCAACGTAGCCGGCATGCTCAAGAACCGGCAACTCTCCCGTGCCGTTGGCGATGTCGGTTTCTTCGAGTTTCGTCGACAATTGGAATATAAAGCGGTGATGGCGGGTTCCACGGTAATTGTCGCGAGCCGTTGGTTTGCTTCTTCGAAGCTCTGCTCCAGTTGCGGAACGAAGAACGAGACGCTTACGCTTTCGGAGCGCACTTGGACGTGCCTATCGTGCGGCACCTCGCATGACCGCGACCGTAACGCGGCCGTGAACCTTGCACGTTACGCGGAGAGTTCACCCGCGTCAGCCTGTGGAGCGGAAGGCTCTGGCGACGGTCACCAGACGGTCGCGAAACCAGCCGCGTAGAAGCAGGAAGATATGCCTGGAAGAAATATCCACGCAGATCAGAACGGTGATTCGATCACCATCGTCCACTGCGCGGACGTCCATCTGGAGACGGCGTTTACCGAGGTGCGCGGCGGGGCGCGGCGGCGGGCCGCGCTTGCCGACGCGTTCGAGCGCGTCGTCGACCTTGCACTCGAGCGGCGCGCCGCGGCGCTGACGATCGGCGGCGACCTCTACGAGGCCGAGCGCGCCGGACCGCAGACGGCGCGCTTCGTGTTCGCGCAGCTCGCGCGCTTCGGCCGCCCGGTGTTCGTCGCACCGGGCAACCACGACCCGTACTCCGCCCGCGCGCTCTACGCGCGCGATGACCTGCCTGCCAACGTGCGCGTCTTCGCCGAACCGGCCTGGGCGCCGTACCCGCTGACTGACGAGGTGACGATCTACGGCTTCGGCCACGCGCCGGCCGAGCCGGGTCGGCCGTTCGCCGGCGCGCGGTTCGAGCGGCCGGGGACGCGGCTCGCGCTCGTCCACGGCAGCGACGAAGACCGCTGTCCGCCCGGGAAGCGCCCGACCGCGCCGTTCACGCTCGCCGAGATCGTCGCGTCCGGCGCGACCTGCGCCCTGGCGGGACACTATCACGGCGGCGCGGTGGTGAGCGACGCCGCCGGACCGCGACTCGCCTATCCGGGTTCGCCCGAACCGATCAAGTTCGGCGAGCGCGGCTCGCACGGCGCGCTGGTCGTCACGGTCGCCGGCGGCCGCGTCGCGACCGAGCCGGTCGAGCTGGCGCGCACGCGGCTGGTCGACCTCGACGTCTCGCTCGACGACGCCGCCAGCGAGCACGCCGTCCTCGCCGCGCTCGAAACCGCGCTGACGCCGTACGACCGCGACGATTTCCTGCGCGTTCGCCTGCACGGCACGGTCGCGCCGGGAACGCGCATCGACCGCGACCTGATCGCCGACCGCTTCGGCGGGAGCCTCGGCGCGCTGGAGCTCACCGACGTGACGGTCTCCGCCGATTACGCCGCGATCGCACGGGAGCCGAACGTGCGCGGCCGCGCCGTCGCCGATCTGTTGCAGCAGGCGGAGGACGGCGACGAGGACGCGCGCGCCGCGCTGCGCTACGCCGTCGCGGCCTTCGCCGGCTCGGAGCTTCGCCCGTGAGCCGTCGCGCGGCGTGAGAGTTCGCTCGCTGCACGTCCACGGCTTCGGGCGCTTGACCGAGTGCGCGTTCGAGTTCGCTCCGGGGCTCAACGTCGTGGTCGGCCCGAACGAGGCCGGCAAGTCGACACTCGGCGCGGCGCTGGTCGCCTCGCTCTACGGTCTGCAGCGCGGCGAGAAAGACCGCTGGCGCCCGTGGGCGGCGAACGCGGCGTACGCTTCGGTGTTGAAGTACGAGACCTCGGACGGCGCGCGCTGGGAAGTCCACCGCGCGTTCGAGCACGACACCAAAGGCGTGCGCGTCTACGACGGTGAGGGACGTGACGCCGCCGCGCGCGTCGGCGAAGGCCGCTCGCTGAGCCCCGGTGCCGCGCACTTGCAGATTTCGCTCGATGTCTTTCTCCAAACAGCCTGCGTGCGCGAGAGCGAGGTCGCGCTCGCGCGCGGCAGCGCGAACGACGTTTCGACCGCGCTGGCGCGCGCGCTTGGCGGCGGCCCGAAGGAAGACGCCGCACTCGGCGCGCTCGCGCGGCTCGACGCGGCGCTCAAAGCGCACGTCGGGAGCGAGCGCGCGCACAAGAACGCGCCGCTGAAGAAGCTGCGCGAGCTCGAGCTGCAGCAAGCCCGCGCCGCCGAAGACGCCCGCGCCGCGCTCGACGTCCTCGGCTCGCTCCGCGAGAAGATCGCCGCCGAGCGCGCGCAGCGCGACCACGACGCCGCGGCACTGGTCGAGCTGGAGCGCCGCGTGCAGGCGCTGCGCGCGGCGCACGTTCGCGCGCGGCTCGACGCGCTCAAAGAGTACCGCCGCGAGCTCGCCGCGCTGCAGAGCGCGCGGGCCACGTTCGACGACGTGGCGCAGTTTGCCGCCGAACGCGTCTCCGCACTCGACGACGCTTACCATTCGTGGCGCTCGGCGGCAAGCGTCGCCGAGGCGGCGGCGCGCGACGCGGCCGAGGAAGCGCTCAGCGAGGACGAGCGGCGCGAGCTCGAAGCGCGCCGCGCCGACGCCGGCGCGCTCGGCGACGAAGCGTACGATGCACTGCGCGCCGCCGCCGCGCAGGCCGACGCGGCGCACGCGCGCGCCGCCGCGGCCGCGCACGATGCTGCGGCCGCACGCCGCGAAGGCGACGGCGGTCGCGCGCTGGCCGGCGGGTTGGTGGCAAGCGCGTTCGTTGCGGCTCTCGGCGACGCTGCGCTGGCGATCGCGCACCTCTGGTCGGGGACGGCCGTCGCGAGCGTCGTTGCGATCGTGCTGGGGAGCGCGGCGTTCGCGCGTGCCCGCGCGCGCGCCGAGCGGCTGCGCGAAGCAGAAACGAAGCAGCGCATCTCGGACGCCGCGCTCGCCGACGAGCGCACCGCCGCGAGCACCGTCGCCGGCGTGCTGGAGCCGCTCGGCGTCGTGAGCGTCGACGAGCTCGTGCGCCGTCGCGAGCGGTTCGGCGCGCTCTCGATCCGTGAAGCGGCGGCGCGCAAAAGCGAGGCGCGCGCGCGGACAACGCGCGAGCAGGCCGAGGCCGAAGCGGCGCGCTTCGACGAGCTCGCCGCGGCGCTCGTCCCGGACGTCCCCGGCCCGCGCGACGCGCTGCGCGCCGCCGCCCACCACCGCGCCGCGCGCCGGCGCGAGCGCGACGGACTCGACGCGCGCCTCGCGATGCTCGCCCTCCGCCGCGGCGACATCCTGCACGGCGAGGACGACTTCGCGCTGGAAGCCGAGTACGCCGCGCTGATCGCGAGCGGCGTCGAACCGGCCGCGAGCGACGACCCTCACAAGCTCCGCGCGCTCGAGCGGGCGCGCGCCGAACGCGATGCGCGCGCCCGCCAAGCAGACCGCGTCGTCGCCGACCTCGAGGGCGAGCTGCGCGCCGGCGAAGCGAAGGTTCCCGACGTCGCCGCGCTCGACGAAGCGCTCGCCGCGACGCGCGCCGAGATCGCGCGGCTCGAAGCGTTCGCGCGCGCCGTCAAGCTGGCGCGAAAGACGATCGACGAACGCAAGGACGAAGCGCACCGCGCCTTCGCGCGCCGGCTCGAAGAGTACAGCGCCGGCGTGCTCGGCTCGATCACCGGCGGCCGCTACGGCGAGATCAAGCTGAACCCGACGACGCTCGCGATCAACGTCCGCGTTCCGGAGACGAACGCGTTCGCGGAGCTCGAACAGCTTTCGTCCGGCACGCGCGATCAGATCGCGCTGGTCGTGCGCTTTGCCACCGCGCGCATGTTCACCGAAGGCCTCGAATCGCCGCCGCTGCTGCTCGACGACCCGTTCTCGTTCTGGGACGCCGACCGCATCGCGCGCTGCCTTCCCGTGCTGATGCACGGCACGCACGACGCACAATGCATCCTCTTCACCACGAGCCCCGAGCTTGCGGCGGCAGCAGCCTCCGCGGGCGCAAATCGCATCGATCTGGCAGCACCAGCGAGAGTGCCCGCTTGACCAGAACGACGAACTTACGCGCTGACCTCGCGCATCAGCGGCGGGATCTCGGGCAACAGCTCGCGCGCGAGGAAGCCGAAGCCGATCCGTTCCGCGAGCACGTCGCCCGCGCGCGCGTGCAGGTACACGCCCCATGCTGCGGCGTGCAGCGGCAGCGTTCCGCGCGCCAGCAGGCCGCCGATGATTCCGGCGAGGACGTCCCCCGAACCGGAGGTCGCGAGGCCGGCGTTGCCGTGCTCGTTGCGCACGAGCTCGCCGTGCGGATCGGCGACGTAGGTCATCTCGCCTTTGAGCGCGACGACGGCGTTGAAGCGCCGCGCCGCATCGACGGCAAAGCGCGCGGGATCGGCTTCGATCTCGTCGCGAGATCGCTGTAGCATCGAGGCCATCTCGCCGCAATGCGGCGTGAGGACTGCCCGGCCCGCGAGGTGCGCGACCGCGTCGGTGCGGTCGGCGAAACACGCCAGCGCGGCGGCGTCGATCACCGCCGGCACCTCGAGCGCGCTCGCGACCGCGGCGATCAGCGCCGCCGACGCCGCCTCGTCGACCAGCCCCGGTCCGATCACCAGCGCGTCGGCGCGGTTGGCGCGCTCGGCGAGCGGCTTCGCGTTGGACGTCGCGACCGCGCCGGACGGCGTCTCGTCGAGCCCGACGACGAGCGCTTCGAGGACCGCACTGCCGACGTGCGCTGCAACCGATGCACAGGTACCGATCTGCAGCTTTCCGGCGCCGGCGCGCAAGGCCGCCGTCCCGGCGAGCACGGCCGCGCCCGGCATCTGCGGCGCGCCGGCGACGACGAAGACGCTGCCGCGCGCGTTCTTGTCGCCGCCGCCCGGCGGCGGGAGCCGCCATCCGCGCAGCAGCGCGCGGTCGAGCGCCTTACCCGCGGGCAATGGGAACGTCGGGCGCGGCGGTGACCAGCTCGCCCGCCTCTTCCATCGGCGCGACGACGTTGTAGCCGCGCAGCACCAGCGCGTCCGCCGCGCGGTCGAACCGGTACGTCGTGACCGCGCAGTTCGCGACGTCGCCTTGCCGGTCGATCGCAAGCAGCTGCTCTTCGGTCTGCCTCTCGAGGACGTAGCGCAGGCACAGCACGCAGACTTGGTGCGTGAGGATCGCGACGCGCTCGCCGGGATGCTCGCGCAGCAGCGACTCGGCGAAGCTTCGCAGCCGCAAGATGACGTCGGTCCAGCTCTCGCCGCCGGGCGGGCGGTAGTAGAACTTGCCGAGCGCGCGCCGCAACTCGGCTTGCTCCGGAAACTTCGCCTCGATCCCGGCGTGCGTGAGCCGGTCGAGGATGCCGAACTCTTTCTCGCGCAGCCGCTCGTCGATCTCGACCGGAACGTTGCGCCAGCCCGCTTCGCGCAAGGCGATCGCCGCCGTCTCGCGCGCCCGAAAATACGGCGAGGAAACGACCGCGTCGATCGGCTCGATGTGCCGCGCGCACCACGCTCCGAGCGCTGCGGCTTGCCGCTCGCCGAGCTTCGAGAGCGGGACGTCGCAGTCGCGCGTCGCCGCGATCTCGATCACCGGGGCGCCGGCCGCGAGCGCCTGCGCGCGCGCAACGTTTCCCGCGCTCTCCGCGTGCCGGATCAGGTACAGCTCGCTCGGCCAGCCGATCTTCACGAAGGCTGTCGTACCCTTCGCCGAGCTCAAGGTGACCGGAAGCTCGGGGCGAGGGGAACTACAACCCGATCTGCCGGGCGATCACCAAGCGCTGGACCTCGTTCGTCCCCTCGCCGATCTCGTTGATCTTCTGGTCGCGGTACATCCGCGAGACCGGGTACTCGTCCATGAAGCCGTAGCCGCCGTGGATCTGGACGGCCTCGTTCACCACCCGGCGCGAGACCTCGCCGGAGAAGAGCTTCGCCAGCGAGGCGTTCAGCTCGAAGGGCCGGCCCTCGTCCTTCTCCCACGCCGCCTTGAGCACCATCAGCTTGGCGTGCTCGATCTCCATCAGCATGTCGGCCAGCTTGAACTGGATCGCCTGGAACTTCGAGATCGGCTTGCCGAACTGGTGCCGCTCCTGCGCGTACTTGTACGCCTCGTCGTAGGCGCCCATCGCCAGCCCGACCGAGAGCGCGGCGACCGAGATGCGGCCGCCGTCCAGGATCGTCAGAAAGTTCTTCAGCCCCTTGCCCCGCCCGCCGAGCAGGTTCTCTTCGGGGACTTCGGCGTCCGCGAAGGAAAGCTCGCGGGTGTCGGACGCCCGCCAGCCCATCTTCGCGTACTTCTTCGAGCGGGTGAAGCCCGGGGTGTCCTGCGGGACGATGATGGTCGATATCTCCGCCCGGCCGCGGCCGTCGCGCCCGGTGACGGCGGTGATCGTCGTGCCGCCGGTGATCTCGGTCCCGCTGTTGGTGATGAAGGCCTTGGTTCCGTTGATCACCCACTTGCCGTCCCGCAGCTCGGCCCGCGTCTGGGTGCCGCCGGCGTCGCTCCCGGCACCCGGCTCGGTGAGGCCGAATCCCCACAGCCGCTCGCCCCTTGCCAGGGGGACGAGGAACTCTTCCTTTTGTTTTTCGGTGCCGAACAGTAGGAACGGCGACGCGCCGAGCGAGACGTGGGCGGCCAGGGTGATCGCGGTCGACGCGTCGGCGCGCGCGATCTCCATGACGGCCAGCGCGTAGCTCACGGTATCGGCGCCGGCACCGCCGTACTTCTCAGGGAAAGGCAAGCCCATCAAACCGAGCTCGGCCATCTTCCGCACCAGCTCGTACGGAAAGCGCTCCTCGCGGTCGTTGCGCTCGGCCTGCGGCGCGACCTCCTCGCGCGCGAACTCGCGGCACAGGTCCCGGATCGCTTTCTGCTCGTCGGACAGATCAAAGTTCATAGAATACCGCAGGTATGGGCTGCACGAACCGGAAACCCTTGTCTCCAACGATGGCACCACGCCACAGGCGCGCACGTCGTTGAGCGCCGGATTCCGCCACCGGCACACACGTCGTTACGCGCGCCCTCGGGGAATCTCGACATGAGCAGCATCGTGAGCGCGCGCGCGTCGGGGGGCCCCATGCGCCGCGCGCATGGGGGGCGCGCAGCCCGGGGCGGAGCGCCTTCAGAATGATCAGTCTCCGCGGCGTTTCGCTCGTGTATCCCAACGGAACGCGAGCGCTCGACGACGTCGATCTCGAGATCGAGAAGGGCAGTTTCGTTTTCCTGGTCGGCCATTCAGGAACCGGGAAGTCGTCGCTGCTCAAACTCATCTACCGTGAAGAGCTGCCGAGCGGCGGCGAGGTCTACGTGGACGACCACCGCGTCGACACGCTGCGCCGCGGCCGCGTCCCGAAGCTGCGCCGCAACATCGGCGTGGTCTTCCAAGACTTCAAGCTGCTCCAGCACAAGACCGTGTGGGAGAACGTCGCCTTCGCGCTGCAGGTCACCGGGACGCGCACGCGCGACGTGATGCGGATGGTGCCGCGCGCGCTCGACCTGGTCGGGCTCTCGCACAAGTCGCGCATGTTCCCGAGCGAGCTGTCGGGCGGCGAGCAGCAGCGCGCCGCGATCGCGCGCGCGCTGGTCGGCAACCCGAAGATCCTCCTCTGCGACGAGCCGACCGGGAATCTCGATCCGTCCAACACGACCGAGATCATGGAGCTGCTGCAGCGGATCAACCTCAAGGGCACGACCGTGGTGGTCGCGACCCACAACCAGGCCGTCGTCGACCGGATGCGCCGGCGCGTCGTTCGCCTGGAGCACGGACGCATTCTGCACGACGACGAGCGAGGCTATTATTTCCGTGGACTGGGGCAGACTGCGGTTCTTCCTGGGTGAGGTTCTGACGAACTTCACCCGCAACGCCGGGATGCAGTTCACCGCGATCGGAACGGTCGCGGTCACCATCATCCTGCTCGGCTCGTTCTTGTACGTCCAAGAGACGCTCAAGACGTTCGGAACCGGCGTCCTCTCGCAGATCGAGATCGCCGTCTACTTGAAGGACGACGTCGATGACGCGAAGGCCAAGGACCTCGCCGCGAAGCTCGCGAGCGACCCGCGCATCGCCTCGGCCGCGTACGTTCCGAAGCGCGACGGGCTCAAGCGGATGCAGGCCGTGCTCGGCAAGGACTTCGACACCTCGCTGCTGACCACGAACCCGCTCCCGAACACCTATCACCTGCGCGTCAAAGATCCCGACCAGGTTCCGGCGGTCGCGCGCTGGATCGCCAAGGACCCGCGCGTCGCGAAGACCGACTACGCCGCCGACACGGTGCAGAAGCTGCTCAAGACCGCCGCCGTCCTCGGCCGCGCCGGGCTCGCGCTCATCGCGCTGCTCTCGATCTCCGCCGCGATCGTGATCGCCAATACGATTCGGCTGACGGTGTTCGCGCGGCGGCGCGAGATCGCGATCATGCAGCTCGTCGGCGCGACGAACATGTACATCCGGATGCCGTTCATCGCCGAAGGGATGCTCGCGGGCGTGCTGGGCGCGGGCGTCGCAATCGGCGTCCTCGCGCTCGCCGAGCACCAGGTCGTGCCGAAGCTCGCCGCGACGCTCGCGTTCGTGACGTTCCGCGTGAACGAGCTGACGCTGAGCGTGGAGCTGCTCGCGGTCGGCGCGGCGGTCGGATTGATCGCCTCGTGGTACAGCGTCGGACGGCACCTGCGCGCGTGACGGGACCTCTGGGCGGTCCTCGCTTCGCTGCGGCCCGGACCGCGCTCGCTGCGCTCGCGATAGCGGTCGCGCTCGTTCCGAGCGCGGGTTATGCGAAGAGCCACGTCGATCAGAAGATCCAAGCCCAGCAGGCGCACATCCACGACGTGCGCGCGAAGCTGCACGAGAAGCGCGGCAAGCTCGACGAGGCGAAGGCGCGCGTCGGGACGATTCAAGCCGAGCTGGACGACACGAACCGCAACATCGCCGCCGCCAACGGCCGGCTCGGCGGGATCCAAGCGGCGATCAGGTCGACGCAGCGCAAGCTGGCGTGGAACCAGGTCCAGCTCGACGCGGCGAAGGCGACGCTGAAGCGGCACGAGGACGTGCTCAGCCGCCGGCTGGTCGACGCGTACGAGCACGGCGACCTCGGCTACGTCGACGTGCTGCTGCGCGCGCGCTCGTTCGCCGACTTCGTCGAGCGCTGGAACGACGTGCGCTTCTTGATCAAGGCGAACGAAGCGACGATCCGCGCGCGCAAGGCCGACGAGGCGAAGGTGGTCGGAATCGAGCGCGGGCTGCTCGGCACGCAGGCGGAGCTGCGCGGGGAGGAGGCGCAGGCCCAGCAGCAGCGCCAGGCCCTCGACGGGCTGGCGGCGCAGCGCACGCAGCTGCTGCTCGCCGCCGACGAGGCGCGCAAGGTCGCTCAAACCGAGGTCAACGAGCTCGAGGAAGAGTCGGCGGCCGGCGAGGCCGCGCTCGAGGCGCTGATCGTCGAGAAGCAGAAAGAGGAGGAGGCGCGCCGGCTCGCCGAGCGCCGCGCTCGCCAGCTCGCCGGCGAGGAGCTGCCGCCCGAGACCGCGCCCGGGCAGCTGATGTGGCCGGCCTCCGGGCCGATCACCTCGCCGTTCGGGATGCGGGTCAACCCGGTCACGCACGTCTTCCGGCTGCACGCCGGGATCGACATCGCCGTGCCGACCGGCACCACCGTGGCAGCGGCGGCCGACGGCCGGGTGATCGTCGCCGGCTGGGACGACGGCGGCTGCGGCAACATGGTCGTCATCGACCACGGCGGCCGGCTGGCGACCCAGTACTGCCACCTCTCGCAGATCTTCGTGGGCGTCGGCCAAGACGTCCAGCGCGGCCAGGCGATCGCGGCCTCCGGCTCGACCGGCAACTCGACCGGCCCCCACCTCCACTTCGGCGTCCGGGTGAACGGGCGGGCCGTCGACCCGATGGGGTATCTGCGCTAATTCCAAGCCCGCTGCGGGATGATGGACCGCACATGTTGCCGACCCGTCCGGGTGGGAATGCTTATCGAACCCCAATCGTGCCGCCGGAACAAAGCCGCCGCGGCCGGGGTTCAAGGGAGTACGACCCGTTGCCCGCGCCGCTAAGGACCGCCGTTTGACCGCCCGCACCCGTTTCTTGTCCGCCGCCCTCGTGGTCGCGCTCGCCGCCTTCGGCGGCGCCGCATATGCCGACCGGGCCGAAGCCACCGACGCCGGCACGCCTGCGTTCGTCGTCGGGTCCGGCCGGATCGTGGGGCTCGACCTCGCCACGCTGCTCGGCGGCGGCGACCGCCAGCGGCAGCTGCTCGCGCTCGCCTACGAACGCGTCCAGCACGCCTACTACAAGCCCGTCGCGGACGAACAGCTCGTCGGCGGCGAGCAGAAGGCGCTGACCGCGTTCCTGCGGGCGAAGCGGGTCGGCAACCCGCAGGTTCCGCACAACGCCGCGACCGGCGAGCGGGGCCGCGATCTGGCGATCCTCGAGAGCACGCTCACCAGCGTGCAGAAACGCTACGCGACGCTGGCGCCGAAAGACGTCTACACGCAGGTCGCGCTCATCGGGATGCTCGGCGGCCTCGGCGATCCGTACACGACCTACCTTTCGCCGCAAGAGATCAACGGGCTCGACGAGCAATTGCGCGGCGGCAACTTCGGCGGGATCGGCGTCTACATCGTTCAGGACCCGAAGACCGGCTCGATCCTGGTCGACCCGATCGAAGGAAACCCGGCGATCAAGGCCGGCGTCCGGCCCGGCGACGTCATCGTCGCGGTCGACGGCCGCTCGACGGCGGGCCAGAAGATCGATGCCGTCGAGCGCGAGATTCGCGGTCCGAACGGAACGATCGTCTCGCTGACGCTCAAGCGCCACGGGACCGAGGCGACGAGCACCGTGCACGTCACCCGCGCGGAGATCCACGTTCCGTCGGTGCGCGCGAAGGTCGAGAACGGCATCGAGTACATGCGCCTTTCCGACTTCGGCTCGACGTCGGCCGACGAAGTCCGCCAAGCGATCGAGGACGGCAAGAAGCACAACGTGCGCGGCTACATCCTCGACCTGCGCAACAACGGCGGCGGCTTGCTCGACGCGGCGGTCGACATCTCGAGCCTGTTCATCCCGCAAGGGACGATCGTCTCGACGATCGACCGCGCGGGCAACCGCGACGTGCGCACCGCGAGCGGCCACGCGCTGGATGCCAAGCCGCTCGTCGTGCTGGTGAACCGGTTCACCGCCAGCGCGTCCGAGATCACCGCCGGCGCGGTGCAGGACTACGGCGCCGGAACCCTCGTCGGTGAGAAAACGTTCGGAAAAGGCGTCGTGCAGAGCCTGTACACGCTGCCCGACAAGGGCGCGCTGAAGATCACGACCGCGCGCTACGTCACCCCCAAAGGCCGCGACATCCAGCACAAGGGGATCGTCCCCGACGTCGTCGTGACCCAGCGCACCGACCTGCCCCTGATCGACACGCCCGGCGACAAGCAGCTCGGCGCCGCCAAGAAGATCATCGAAAGCAAGAGTACCGTCTGATGCAACGCACCCTCCCCGCCGTCGTCGCCGCCCTGCTCGTCCTCGCGACCGTGCACCCGGCCGCGACCGCCGCCTCGTCTTCGCTCAGCACGCTGCAGAGCCAAGAGCTCGCCGCGAGCTACCGCCATCTGACGGCCGACTTCTACAAGAAGGTCGATCGCCAGGCCGCGCTCGACGGCGCGCGCACGTCGGTCGTCGAATACCTCAAGAAGCGCAAGGTCGCGAACCCCGTGCTCCCCGCGCTGCGCGCGAGCGACGACGACGTGACGAACGCCGAAGCGCTGAACCGCGAAGTCGCGACCGCCGTGGGCGAGTACTCCTCGAAGCTCGAGCCGCTCGACTCGATCTCGCCGTCCTCGCAGATCACCTACGCGGCGATCGCCGGCGTGCTCAACTCGGTGAAGGACAAATACACGACGTTCCTCACGCCGAAGGAGTACGCCGCGCTCAACGAAGGGCTCGACGGCACCTCGTTCGGCGGCGTCGGCATCTCGTACAACATCGACGACAAAACGCACTACCTGCACGTCGAGAGCGTGATCCTGGACGGGCCCTCCGACAAGGCCGGCATCCAGTCCGACGACCTGATCACCGCAATCGACGGCAAGCCCGTTCCGCAGATGCTCGACGGCGCGGCGACGACCGAGCTGCAGCAGAAACGCGTCACGCAGGCGCTGCGCGGCGACCCGGGAACGCGCGTGCGGCTCACGATCCAGCGCGCCGGCGCGACGTTGGCACCGCTGACGATTACCCGCGAGACGATCCATCAGCCGAGCGTCACCTCGAAGATGCTTCCGGGCAGCATCGGCTACGTCGACCTCGCCGTGTTCGGTTCGACGACGGCGCAGGAGCTGAACACCGCGCTGCACCGGCTCGACTCGGAAGGCGCGAAGGCGTACGTGCTCGACCTGCGCTTCAACGGCGGCGGTTACCTCAACGCCGCGGTCGACGTCTCCTCGAAGTTCATCTCGACGGGTCCGATCGTCAGCGTGCAGTCGCGCGCCGGCACCGACACCGAGTACGACGCGGAGAACACCGCGATCGCGCCGCGCCCGCTGGCGGTGCTGGTGAACCAGTACACCGCCTCGGCCTCGGAGATCACCGCCGGCGCGATCCAGGACAGCGGCGTCGGCACGCTGGTCGGGACGAAGACGTTCGGCAAGGGCGTCGTGCAGACGATCTTCCCGATGCCCGACGGCTCGGCGGTGAAGATCACGACCGCGCGCTACTTCACGCCGAAGGGCCGCGACATCAACTCGGTCGGGATCGAGCCCGAGATCAAGAGCGATCTCGCGAAGGGCGTGAAGATCCGGCCCGGCGATCTGTCGCAGGACCCGCAGCTCGTCGCGGCGGTGAACTTCATCAACACGCGGATCGCGCAGAACGCCGTTCCCGCGCCGCAGCGCTGACGCACCGCGGGTAGCGTAACGAAAAGACCGCGCTCGTTCGGGCGCGGTCTTTTTTTGCTGCGCGCGCGGCGTTCGCTCAGCGCTTCTTGCGCGTGCTCGCAGCCTTCTTCGCGGCCGGCGCTTTGCGCGTCGAGGACGCTTTCTTCTTCGCGCCCGCGGCCGGCTTCGCGGCACCGGTCTTCTTCGCGGCCGGCACGCGCGCCGGAGCCTTCTTGGCGGCGGTCGCGGCCGTCGCGGTCGAGGACTTCTTGCGCGCGCGCGGCGCCGGCTTGGCGGCAGCTTCAGCAGCGGCGGCCGGGGCGGCCGCTGCCGGCGCAGCGGCGGCGTTGCGGGTCCGGCGGCGCGGCGTCGCGGCTGCGTCTCCCGGCGTGGTGGCCGCAGGGGCGGCGGGCGCCGGCGCCGGCAGCGCCGGGACCGGCGCAGCGGCCTCGAGACGTCCGCCGCGGCCCGGCGCCGGCGCCGTCTCGGTGCGGCGGCGCCGCGAGGGGCGAGCGGCCTTGACCGGCTCCTTCGGCTCCGGCGGCGGGACGATCACCGGCGGCGGCGGCTCGATCGCGACGTCGCCGCGCTTGCGGTTCCACGGCGCGATCGCGCGCGAGGGCGCCGGCGGGGCGGTCTCGCCGGTCGCCTGCGCGCCGGCCGGGCCGACCCGGAAGATGTGGCGGTCGGGAACCGGCTCGCGGCCCGGCTCGGCGGCACCCGCGGCGACGCCCTGTCCCGGTCCCTGACCCTCCGCCCCACCGCGTCCGCGGCGGCGGCGGCGCCGGCGGCGGCGCTTGCGCTCGCCCTCGGCGTGCTCGGTGCCGGTTCCCGGGTGGGCGACGGCGCCCAGCTCCTCTTCGTCCTCGTCGCCCTCAGCGACAACCGCGGCGACTCGGCCGCCGACACTCGGCGCCGGGGCGGCGCCCGCGGCGACCTCGGACCCGCGCCCGCCGCGACGCCGGCGACGCCGGCGGCGTCGGCCGGCCTCTTCACCCTCACCGGCCTCGCCGTTGGCGGCCGGCGTGGCCGGAGCCGCCCCGCCGGCAACCACGGGCCGGCCGGCCGGCGGCCGCACGGCGAGCGACGGCGGGGTCAGCACGACGCCGCCCGCGCTCACGCGGTCGCCGGAAAGCTTCTCGCCGGGCAGGACGCCGGCGACCCGGCCGCCGCTGAGCGACTCGCCCGGCAGCAGCGCGACGGCGCCGTCGGCCGCCTTCTGGGCGGTCGTCTTGGGCCCGGCCTTCTTCGCGACGACCTCTTCGGTCGTCGAGATCCCGATCGAGGTGCGGCCGCCGAGCCCCTTTTCAGCCTCCTCGGCGAGCGCGCGCAGCTCTTCGGCCTGCTCGGCCGCGGTGAGCTCGCGCTTGCGACCGCGGCCGCCGCGGCGGCGTTTCTTCCCGCGGCCCTCGCCGATCGGCGTCGCCGCCTCGACGGGCGTGCGCGGCTCGGCCAGGATGTCGCTGCCGTCGACGTCCAGGATGCGGATCTTGATCGTCTTGCCGGCCGCGTTGGCGGCGTTCTCCACCTCGATGAGCCGGCCGGCGACGACTGCCGCGGCGGAGGTCGCGTTGGGCAGCCGGACGTTGAGCAGCTCGACCTCGAACTCGTCGCCGACGCGGATCGGCCCGAGCGCCGGGAGCTTGTCGTCGCCCCACACGATCCTCGGCCGCTCGGGGTGAACGGCCGGATCGACGAAGACGTCGATCTGCTTGCCGAGCCGCTCGGCGAGTTGAACGCGCTCGTCCTCGTACCAGTACTCCGCCTGCGCCGCGACCGAGGGCGAGGCCGCGATGTGCACGTGCTGCGCAGCCGGTGCTGCGCCGCTCGGCGAGCCGTTGCGGTGGCCGAGAATCTCGCGGAAGGTTCCGATCGCGACCGACTCCGGCGACATCACGCTGCCCAGCCCTTCGCAGGTCGGGCACTTGCCGCGCAGCTGCTGGCCCAAGTCCTTGCCGACGCGCTTGCGGGTGAACTCCAGCAGGCCGAGCGGCGAGAACGACTGGATCGTCGAGCGCGTGCGGTCCTTGCGCAAGCCGTCCTGCAGCGCGGAGATGACGCGGTTGCGATCGCCTTCCGACGACATGTCGATGAAGTCGCAGACGATGATCCCGCCGATGTCGCGCAGCCGCACTTGGCGCGCGATCTCGGTCGCCGCCTCGACGTTCGTGCGCACGATCGTGTCGTCGAGGTTCTTGCCGCCGGTGAACTTGCCGGAGTTCACGTCGACGACGGTGAGCGCTTCGGTCGACTCGATCACGATCGAGCCGCCCGAGGGCAGCTTCACCGTCGGCTTCATCAGGCGCGCGATCTCGTCGTCGATCTTGAAGTCCGCGAAGAGGCGCTTTCCGCCCTCGTAGTACTTGATGCGGTCGACGTACTGCGGGCCCAATAGCCGCATGAAGTCTTTGACGTTTTCCGCTTCGGTCTCGTCGTCGATCCAGACGCTGCCGACTTCGGGGGTGATGAAGTCGCGGGCCGTCTTGTAGACGAGGTTCATGTCCTTGTGCAAGAGCGCCGGCGCTTCGATGCGCTTGTACTGTTCGAGGATCCCGTGCCACATGCGGATCAGCACGCCGAGATCGGCGATCAGCTCGGCGCTCGAGACGCCGTCGGCGGCGGTGCGCACGACGGTCGCCATCCCGTCGGGGCGGATCGCCTTCATGATGGTCTTCAGCCGGTTGCGCTCGTCGGCCGACTCGATCTTGCGCGAGACGCCGCTGAACTTTCCGGTCGGCATCAAGATGAGATAGCGGCCCGGGAGCGAGATGTTGGTCGAGACGCGCGCGCCTTTGAGCCCGCGCGGCTCCTTCACGATCTGCACCAGGACGTCGTCACCGCGGCTGACCTTCTCGGTGATCGTGTAGCCGCTGCGGCCCGCGGTGACTTCGACGTCGCCGATGTTCAGCGGCGTCTTGTTGATGTCGTCGACGTACAGAAACGCGTTGCGCCCGAGCCCGATGTCGACGAAACTGGCGCCCATCCCGGGCAGGACGTTGACGACCTTGCCCTTGTAGATGGAGCCGATGACGCGCTCCTCACGCTCGACGTAGATTTCCGCGAGACGACCGTCCTCGAGGATCGCGACGCGGTTCTCCCACGGATCGCTCGAGATCAGGATATCGGTCGGCAAAGTAAGTGGCTGGCCTCTCTATGGTCGAGCGCGGCCGTCGTCCGCGCGCACATCGCGATGACTTCTCGCCTGGTCAGGCGGTCATCGAGCGGGCGCAGCGGGCGGACGTTCTCGGCCTCGGAAAAAATCGTGAAAATTCTTGCTGAAACGCATCCGGACGATCCAACGCCGGGCCACGGGCCCCGCGCAATCGCCCCTCGAATGCTCTCGCGCTGAAGGTTCCGGTTGTTCCTGGGATGGTCCTTTTGCGGCCAAAGAGGTCGGCCGTTGACGGAGGGTAGGGCAGCCTTCCGCTGCGCTACTCGTCGGTGATGTCGTCGGCGGAGTCGGGATAGCCGGCCAGCTCGTCGAGCGCGACCTTCAAACGCTGCTTCACCAGCTCGATCCGCGAGCGCGCGCCGGCGTCGCCGCCGAACGCTTTGGCGCGCACCGCCACCTCGGTCGCGAGCGCTTCGACCTGGGCGCTGGACGCTTCGAGCCGCTCGAGCGGCGTGCCGGTCTCGTCCGTCATGCGCGGCGCACCGCCGCGTCGCCGAAGACGAGCTTGTCTTTCTGTAGGATGATGTTGAGCAGAATCCCCACCGCGACGTAGTCGGTCATCAGCGCGCTCCCGCCGTACGACATGAACGGGAGCGGGATCCCGGTGATCGGCATGATCCCGATCGTCATCCCGACGTTGACGATGATGTGAAAGGCGAGCATCGTGACGAGCCCGACCGCGAGCAGGACGCCGAAGCGGTCCTTCGCCGCGAACACCGCGCGCAGCGCGAACCCGATCGTGACCGCGTACAGCGCGAGCAGCAGCGTCGCGCCGATGAACCCCGCCTCTTCGCCGACGGCGGTGAAGATGAAGTCGCGCGAGTTCTCCGGGACGAAATTGAGCTGCGTCTGCGTCCCCTTGAAGAGCCCTTTGCCGAACCACTCTCCGCTGCCGACCGCGATCTTCGACTGGTTCAAGTTGTAGCCGACCCCTTGCGGGTCCAGCTTCGGATCGAGAAAGACGAGCAGCCGCGCGCGCTGGAACGGCTTGAGCAGGTGCTCGCTGGTCAAGACGTACGCCGCCGCGCAGCCGACCGCGCCGGCGTACACCCCGAAGTCGATCAGGTTCGGCAGTCCGAAGTACAGCTCGGCCGTCAAGATCGCGCCGATTACCAGCGTCGTCCCGAGATCGGGCTGCTTGATGATCAACACTGCCGGCAGCGCGACGGCGAGCAGCGGCAGCCAGAGCTCTTGGATCTTGCGGAACGAGCCGCGCGAAAGGAGCGCCGCGACGGCGATCGCGATGACGACCTTGGCCGGCTCCGAAGGCTGAAACTGGAACGGGCCGATCGCGATCCAGCGCGCCGCACCGAGCGCCGAGTGGCCCTTGAACGTGATGAACACGAGCAGCCCGAGCGTGACCGCGTACAGCGGCAGCGCCCAGCGCCGCCAGGCGCGGTAGTCGACGAACGCCGTCCCGAGCATCATCCCGATCCCGACCGCGCCGTAGACGAGCTGCTTGCGCCACTCGTCCGCCGCGTACGGCTCGTGCAGCGTCGCAGACCGAATGAACACGATCCCGAGCATCGTCACCAAGACCGGCGCGATCGCCAGCGGCCAAGAAAACCGCGTGTACCAGGGTCGTTCCATACCTTACCGAGACCAGACAGACCAAGAGAACTTTAGGTTCTGGCGCGGTTCCCGAAGCTTATCGTATCCTCCGCCCGGCCGCGCCGTCGCACCGTAAAAATTGTAAAATGTCCGCCCGGGCGGGTAGCCGAATGGAGTCCTCTCCTCGTGTTGGGCATCAAATACCGCGAGGGGGCGGAATCCGTTTTCCCGCAACCATCTTTCGAGTCGCGGGATGCTTTGTAGCGCGTTCGAATAGTTGTTGAAGTCGACAAGCACGACCGCGCCGTGCGGGGCGACCGATCTGAGAAACGCCAGTGTCGCCGCAGTCGGCTTGCCGTCATGGCAAATCTCGTTCGCGCAGTTCTGGAACGTGAGCACATCCGCGGCAGGCAAAGTTGCGGGCGGGGGTTCACGTACGTCGATCCGACGCAGCCGGAGATCGACCGTGATTCCCGGCACCAGATCTGCCGCGATTTCCACCGATGCACGCGCCGCGTCCATCCAAACGTCGGCGTTGATATCGTAGACGGTCGCGTCGATGCGACCACGCTCGACGCCCCGTGTCACAGCCGCCTCGACGAGACCGATGATCTCAGGAAACGGCCCCGCCGCGACCGAGGTGAGACGCAGGTGTGATTGTGCAATTTTGCTCAGCAACTCGGCGGGAAGTCCCGCTGTGCCGCGAAACGCCATGTACGCATAGTGCGGAAGATAGTGAAGGCGATATGCTTCAGCGGCTCCAGGAGCGCCGTAGTCGACGACGACGTTTCCTCGCTGATACGCGTCCCATAGAACATCGTAGGCTGCGCCGAGTTCGCGAAGATATTCTCGCGAACTCAGTCCCCAGTGGACGCGAAGGACGCTATTTTCGACGAGTCGATATAACCGTTCTCGTGTTGCTCGGCGCATCGATCACCCGGAACGTGAGGTTAATCCGAGCCGAGTGTACATTCCTCTCTTTCGGTACACGATGACACCAGAAGCGTTGCGTTTCACGCGACATGACAAGCAGACTGCCAGGTTCCAGTGGGACAGATACGACCTCGCCGTCGATGCGATGCTTGAGTTGAAATTCGCGGACGGCCCCGAGGCTCAGCGACGCGATGATCGGTTCATCACCAAGTTCGGGCTCATCATCCGCATGCCAGCTGAGGCTGTCTTGACCATGACGATAGTAATTGAGTAGCACGCTGTTGAAGCGCACTCCCATCCGCTCGACGAGGCGACCTTGCAGGTCGCGTAATGCGGGCGTCCATCGGTGTGGTTCATTCCGAACACCGGAATAGGTGTAGGCCGCCCCAGAGTCTCCGTACCAAGCCGTGAGGCGCGGAAACGGAATACGACGACCGTACATCTTGAGGAACTCCTGGGACCACTCGATGTCGCTCTGGAGTAAGTGAAATGCGCGCTCGGCGGTATCAGGGTCGAGAAAGTACGGATCGTATGTGACGAGACCGTCGCGCTCCACTAGGATTCGCGGCGAGAACTCTACTTCTGGGGCATCGGAGAGCTTCGGCTGGTACATGATGGCCTCGTTACGTCATACTATACCGCCGAAAGCAGCCGCGCACTAGGCCCCAGCCGCGTTCGCGCTCGCTTGACGCCGCCGTTTCTTCCGCGTTGGCCGCTCGCCGTTCTGCGGCGACTTCGGCTTGGACTGCGCCGCTACCGGAGCGGTGCCCGTCTCGGGAACCGATGCTAGCGATGCGGTTGCACCTTCCAAGTCCAGCGCTGGGGGCGGGTCGGGCTCGCGGGATGGCGGCGCAGGTGGCGTCGGCGGCGGCGCGGGCGACGGCGGGATCGGGCGCGAGCGCATGCCGAGGATCGGGATGTTGGCAAGCATCGCGACCTCTTTCTCGCGCTGCTCGAAGGTGACGTCGCAGTTCTGCTCGTCGACGTCGACGTAGCGCGAGATCACCTCGAGCAGGTCGTGCTTGAGCGCTTCGACGACGTCGGGCGCGAGCGAGAGGTGGTCGGAGAGCAAGACCAGGCGCAGGCGCTCCTTCGCCGTCGCGCTGGAACTCGGCTTGCCGAAGAAACGCTGGATGAACTCGAACACTTACTTGAGGCTCCCGAAGAGCTTTTCGAAAAACGTTCGTTCGCGCGGGATCTCCGGCGCGGTGGTCAGCGTGCCGGCGATGCGCTGCGCGATCTGCCGGTACGACTCGCCGACCGGCGAGGCGGGGTCGAGCGCGACCGGCTCGCCGCGGTTCGTCGAGACGATCACGTCGGGCGCGTCGGCGATCACCCCGAGCAGCGGCAGCCGCAAGATGCCGTTGACGTCGTCGACGGAGAGCATCTTTCCCTTGCGCACGAGGCCCGGGCGCAAGCGGTTGATGATCAGCTTCACCCGGCGCTCGTCGCCGAGCAGGCCGACGACGCGGTCGGCGTCGCGCACCGCCGAGACTTCGGGCGTGCACACGATGATCGCTTCGTCGGCGCCGGCGATCGCGTTCGCGAAGCCCTTCTCGATCCCGGCCGGACAGTCGATCAGCACGTAGTCGAACCGCTCGCGCAGCGAGCCGATGAGGTCGCGAAACGCGGCCGTGTCGACCTCGTCCTTCTCGCGCGTCTGCGCGGCGGCGAGCAACTTCATCGTCGCCACGCGCTTGTCGCTCACCAGCGCGTCGTCGAGCGCGGTCTTTCCTTCGAGCACGTCGAGGACGTGGTGGCGGACGCGCGCTTCGAGGCCGAGGACGATGTCGAGGTTGCGCAAGCCGACGTCGGCGTCGACCAGCACGACGCTCGCGCCGCCGGCGCCGAGCGCCGCGCCGAGGTTCGCCGTCGTGGTGGTCTTTCCGACGCCGCCCTTCCCGCTGGTGACGACGATCGCGCGCCCGCGCTGGCGCGGAACGGCGCTCGCGGCCGGCGCTTCGTGCTCGATCATCTCGCGCATCTCATGAAGCCTTTCCGAAGATACGCGCGAAGAAACCGGGCGCGCTGAACGAGGTGAACTCGACGAGCTCGCCTTCGAGGCGGCGCGCGATCTTGTCGTAGACGACGGCGAGCCGCGACTCCGGCTGCAGCACGATCGGCTCGCCGCGGTTCGTCGTGTCGATAATCTCTTCGTCGTCGGGGACGATCCCGAGCAGCTCGGCGGAGAGGATGTCGGTCACGTCGTCGACCGAGAGCATGTCGCCGCTGCGCACCATCTCGGGCCGCAAGCGGTTGACGATCAACCGCAGCGGGAGCCCGCGCTCGTGCAGCTTGCCGATCACGCGGTCGGCGTCGCGGATCGCGCTGACCTCGGGCGTCGTCACCACGATCGCTTCGCTCGCCCCCGCGACCGCGTTGCGGAAGCCGTGCTCGATCCCCGCCGGGCAGTCGATCAGCACGTACTCGCACAGCGCGCCCAGCTGCTCGACGACGCCGGCGAACTGCGCTTCGCTGACCGCCGTCTTGTCGCGCGTCTGCGCCGCCGGAAGAATCGACAAGTTCTCCAGGCGCTTGTCCTTGATGAGCGCTTGCCGCAACTGGCAGCGGCCTTCGACGACCTCGACCAGATCGAAGACGATCCGCTTCTCGACGCCGAGCACGAGGTCGAGGTTGCGCAACCCGATGTCCGCGTCGACCAGCACGACGCGATGTCCGCGCTTGGCGAGCGCCGCGCCGAGGTTCGCGGTGGTCGTCGTCTTCCCGACCCCGCCTTTGCCCGAGGTCAAAACGATCCGGCGTGCGCTCATCGGCTCTCTCCGTTCATGGCGGCAGGGACGGGTTCGCGGCGAAGATTTGCCTCGGCGAAGGGGACGACCACGATGCGCTCGTCGGCGATCGAGGCGTGCTCGGGACCGCGCGCGCGGCCGCCCGCATCGCCGCTCGCGATCGCGGTCGCGATCCGCAACTGCGTGGGCGCGAGCTCGAGCGCGATCACGCGCGCGGCGCGGTCGCCTTGCGCGCCCGCGTGCGCGGTGCCGCGCAATGCGCCGAAGACCACGATGTCGCCGGAGGCGACCAGCTCGGCGCCGGGGTTCACGTCGCCGATCACCACGATGTTGCCGAGGTTGTGCAGCGCCTGCCCGCCACGCAGCGTCCCGCGGTGGTAGAGCGTCGAGACGCCGACCGGAACGGCGCGGCCGGCCGCGCTTTGCGGGAGGACGACCCCGGCCGAGGCGAGCGTCGAGGCCGCCGCGGGGGCGACGGCGTGCCCGTTGCGCCGCCGGCGCACCATGTCGTCGCGCGCGCCGGCGAAGTCGGCGACCAGCGAGCGCGCCTCCTCGGAGAGCTTCACCTCGCGCGGCCGCCGCTGGCGGGGGAGCGCGGCGACCTCGGCCGCGGCGCCGGCCGGCCCGAGGTATGCCAGCTCGAGTCCGGCGGCGAGCGGCGCGAGCGCTTCGGCCCCGCTCACGCCGTCGAGGATGATCCCGAACTCGGCCAGCGCGTCGCGAAAGCCGGCCAGCTCGGCAGCCGCCGGTTCGAGATACCCGAGGTTGGCGACCGCCCGGCTTCCGCGGTAGAAGTCGGGGCTGGTCGCGAACTGCTCGCGCAGCTCGGCGACCGCGGCTGCTAAAGCGCGGTCGACGTCGATCTCGAGGCTGCGGCCGCGACCGCGAACGGTGCTCATCGGCGACCCTCCCTGACCATGATCGCCCGCCGTTCCGAGGGCTCCGAAGCCGGCCCTGCGCGTTCCACACCGAATGCACGGGAAAGTTCTGTTCTCCACATACATTCCTCAGCTTTGAACGTTATGAGTGGAGAGTTCCGGGACTGTGGCGAACCACCAGGGCCCGGCACCGACCGTGCGACCCCTCCCGAGGACAGCCTCATGCCGTTCCGCCGTATCGTCGTCATCGCGCTGAGTGTAGCGATGCTGAGTGCCAGCATCCCGGCACCCGCGAGCGCGCTCGCGACCCCGACCGAGATTCAGCTCGGCAAAGAGTACGACAAGCAGATCACCGACTCGACCGTGGTCGTGACCGACCCGCTGCTCAACCAGTGGGTCAACGAGGTCTCGAACAAGCTCTGGGCGCAGACCGCGCGCAAAGACGTTCCGTACTCGATCAAGATCCTCGACGTCTCGGACATCAACGCGTTCTCGACGCTGGGCGGCTACATCTACATCAACGAGGGGACGCTGGACTTCGTGCAGTCCGACGACGAGCTGGCGGGCGTCATCGGGCACGAAACCGGGCACATCGAGCGCCGCCACATGGTGACCGCGAACAACAAAGCCTCGATCATGAACGTGATCTTCGGGATCGCTTCGTTGTTCATTCCGCTCGTCTACCGCTTCGGGCAGCTGGCGGAGGCCGGGCTGCAGGCGAAGATTTCGCGCCAAGACGAGAACGAGGCGGACAAGTACGGGCTGATGCTGATGTCGCGCGCCGGCTACGATCCCGACGCGATGTACAGCTTCATGGCGCACCTCGGCGCAACCGAGCAGACGAGCCACGACGTCGTCTCGAAGTATCTTGCCGACCACCCCGACACGAAGAAGCGGCTCGCGAACCTCAACGGCGACCCGGAGCTCGACCCCAAGCTGCACACCGACGACCGCCGAATCGCCGAAGCGATCCACGACTACGACACCGCTCGTTACAACATCGCGGCGATGAAGTTCTCCGACGTTCTCAAGCGGCGCCCCGACGACGTGCAGGCGCGCTTCTGGCTCGGTCAGTCCGAGCTGGCGCTCGGACAGATCAGCAAGGGTGAGCAGAACCTCACCGCCTCGGCCGGTTCGGTGTCACCGCAGGCCAAAGCGCTCGCAGACGCGCGGATCAAAGGCCTGCGCGACGCGGAGCGGCGGCTGAACCTGCTCCATCCCGATCTCTCCCCGCTGCGCGCCGAGATGGCGACCGCGTCGGCCGAGCAGACCCAGGCCGCGACCGCGATCGCGACCCGGCGGCAGCAGGCGATCGATCAGATCAAGGCGATCCGTTCGCGCATCGAGAGCATCGCGTACGGGATCCCGGATCTCTCCCGGGCGCAGCCGCGCAAGGACTCGCGGCTCGACACGCTGCTCCACAACATGAACACGATGTCGAAGTCGCTCGACGCCGCGACCGGCAAGGCGTCGGAGACGATCGGCGGCGCCGGCTCGCTCGAGCGCAACAAAGAGGGCGGCGTGCTCAAAGAGATCAGCGACGTGATGACCGAGCTGAACGCGCCGCTCAAGCTCGACAACCCGCCGCCGCAAGCGCTCTCGACGTTCCCCTCGTATCCGGCGATGTTGACCTCGCTCGGCGCGGCCGACTCGGACGTGGTGCGCGGCGTCGATGCGGCGCGCGCCTCGCTCGCGATGCTCGACGTCGGGCTGGGCGACCTCGACGTGTTCGTGCAGGAGCTGCGCCACACGCAGCTCGACGGGAGCGGCGACATCGCGCTCGCCGACTACCATCGCCTGGAGCCGCTGATGACGAAGGCCGTCGACTCGCTCAACAAGGCCGCGGTCGGCGCTTCGCAAGGCTCGCAGCTGTACAACATGGCGCGCTCGCGGCTGCTCGAGACGCGGATCGACATGCTCGGCCTGCAGGAGTCGCCCGACCGCTATGCGACGCTGCAGAAGGCGCTCGACGTGCGCTTCCACACCAAGGGCGTCGACTACGACGCGCTGACGCGGCAGGGCTTCACGCCGGGCGAGGTCGCGACCGCGGTGATCGTCGGCGCCGACACGAACGCGGCGCCCCAGGCGGTCCTCGCCGAGGCGAAGGCGTCGGGGAAGAGCGTGGTTGACCTGGCCAACGCCCGCGGGATGTACGCGCAGTCGCTGGAGATCTTCCTCGGGCTGGTCTACCTTGACTACACCGACGACCCCGGAAAAGAGGCCCAAGGCCTCGCGCAACCCAGCGCGCCGGGGCATGGCACGGTGTAACTGCTAACGGCGTAAGGGGGTAGGAGCGTACCGTGAACGCTACTGCCGCCGCCGCAATGTTCGAACGCCTGCGCGGATCGCTCAATGCCGGGGCGGTCCATGCGGGCGCTCGCCGGCCCTTCAAGTTCTTCGTCTGCGGCGATCCCGCGCTGCTGGGTGAGCTGCGCGCCGTCCTGCTCTCCGGGCACGACGGGGACACGATCCCGCCCGAGGCCGCGGCGGCTTTCGAGACGCTCGACGAACAGCGCGGGGTCGACACGACCGACGCGAAGGCGGTCATCTGTGTCGCTCGCCCCGCCGACCGGGGCTCCCTCCGCCTCGAGCGGCTGGCGGCGCTGAATCTTCCGGTCCTGGTGCTGATCGTCGACCCCGACGTCGGTGTCCCGAGCGGTCCGGCTCAGGTGCCCGCGCCGGGCGGGGTGGAGGAGTACGTCGTCGACCGGCTCGCCGTGGAGACGCTGCGCGGCCGCTTTCTGCCTCATCTGATCGACTGCTGCAAGGGCATCGAAGTCGCCGTCGGCCGCCGGCTGCCGGCGCTGCGCGAGACAGTCGCCGCCAAGCTGACTCGCGACGCCGCGCTGAACGCGCTGAAGGTCGCCGGCGCGAGCGCGGTGGTCGACCACGTTCCGCTGCTGGGAATCGTGCTGGGCGCGTTTGCCTCGGGCGCCGACATGTTCGCGATCACCGGCATCCAGATGAACCTGATGCTGAACATCGGCGCGACCTACGGGCGCGATCCCGACCTCTCGGCGATGTGGGAGCTGCTGCCGATCGTCGGCGGCGGCTTCGGCTGGCGCGCGCTGGCCCGCGAGCTCTCCGGCTTCATCCCGGTCGGCGGCATCTTCATCAAGGCCGCGATCGCGTACGCGGGCACGGTGGTCGTCGGCGAAGGGGTGGCATTCTACTACCGCAACGGTCGCCAGATGAACGTCGACGACGCCTCCCGGATCTACGACGAAGCGAAGCAGTCCGCAATGACGTTCGCCCGCGAAATGCTCACCTGGTTCCGCCGCAACGGCAACGACGGAGGCACCGCCTAAGTAGCTACCCGGGGACGACACGCAGATGAGGCGTCGGCTGGAGCTCGTCGCCCCACTGCTCCCAGCCTCGGCGGTGGTGACGCGCAAAAAGCTCTACCCGCGGACCAGGGCTGCAGCGCTCGATGATGTCCCACATCTCGTCAGGCTTCTGACTGTGACGGCGCTTTCGGGTACCGAGCAAATTCACTTGTCGTCGGCCGGGGGAGAGCGTGCGCAGCTTCCCGCGAACGCCGAAAAGAACGAGTTCGGTCACGTTGCGAAAATAGAAGCCGACACCTCTCCCGTCCGGCCCGCCGTCCTTGCGAATCTTGTACCACACCAGATTCGTCCGGTATGAGAATCCCCAGCGTTCCATCACTTGGAGCCCCTCTCTGAGGAGCGCGTTCGGAACCCACAAATACAGATGGGATTCGGGAAGCGCGAGCTGCGGGACCGGTAGTTCCAGAATCTCCTGCTGCGTCATCGTGACGTAGCGTGACAAACGACGGTGCTCGGGTGCCATCTTTCCCGTGCGATTCGAAAAACGCCACGGTGGATCGGCGTAGATCGTGCCGAAGCGCCGGCCGGCCGCAAATGCGCGGAGCGATTCGCACGCGCGGGCCACGGAAGCCGCATGCAAAGAATACTCCAGCGGCAGTTGATCCGCGGTCATTGTCTCGTAGTCCTCACAAGAATGCCCGATGACAATCATGGAGGTGCCGATGCCACGTCCTGGCACCCGAGCGGGGATACCGCCAACGTGGCCGTTTTGGCAGGCCGGCCGGGACTCTATGAGCGGACACGCCAATCGATTCCGGCGACCGTCTATCCCAGGAATAGCATGGCCAACGTCCGGACCAAGGCCGCTGATGCTATGGCAAGACACCGATGCAGAGGTTCCTAGAAAGCCTCCAGCTCGCCAGGAGAAAGTCCATGCCGCCTAAGTCCAAAAGCTTCAGAGCTATCTGCCACTCGGCCAACGATAGCGAGCGCACTGTGGCACAAAGTCTCCGCTTTATAGGTCTAAATCGTTTATTAACCAACCCGATTCATCGGCCGCAAGTCGCTCGACAGGCGACGGCTAACGGTGAATTAGGTTCGCAGCAATTGTCTACGACATCAGAGCCGCAATCTTCACTGATTGCCAGGTTCCGGCGCCATGGTCCGCCGGAATATGCTGCGCCAGTTCGGCGGCTGATTTCACAAATGGCGCGAGATGCTCGCCGAGCAGCCACAGGTGCAGCACATAACTTCCGTAGCCTGTCGCGCAGTTCCATTCGTTCCTCGTCAAAAAGAACGCTTTATCATCCGATCGCTTCACCGCCTTAACCTCGATCTTAAGCGGTGTTAGGTCTTCGCGAGAAACGACGGACAGCAAATCATAACCTGTCGAATTGGAGTCGATCGCTGTCCAATGCGGGACTCTTCCCGTCCGCTTGGTCTCGAAGTCAATACTTAGCCGTTCGCCTTCTCTACCAATTTCCAATAGGACATCGTTTGTTCGCCCACGCGAGAGGTTCGCTGCACGATCCCAAAAGTCAACGACCGCCACATCGTAGCCGCTGCTTAAATGCGCCTCGTTGAAACATTGCCTGGCCTCAATGGGGAGAAACGCAAGCGTCTCACGCCGCCCGCGCGGAATGAGACTGCACCACGTCGGCTTCGCAATCTCGATGAAGTCCATTAGTTGAAGCCGTAACGCCCTTACTGCGTCCCGGCATTCCAGTATCCTACGACCTCGGTCCGTCAATCGCAAGAGACCATCGTCTTCGAAGTCTATCCAGTTCGCCCCGCGCATCATGTCGAGCACTGCGGAAATAGGCGCGGCTTCGTATCGGTGTTGAAATGCCTGTCGGACATCTTGCAGGTGGAACGCCTTCGTTTCGCACAGTTCCATGAACTTCTGACAGTCGTAAAGGACTCCAACCGAGAGGTTCATGACACTTGTTCGATATCGACGTCCTGAAGGAAGTCCCTTAAGTCAGCGTCGAGGAGCTCTTCGTCATCTTCGGGATCCTCGTAGTCGGGGTCAATTCTTAGGCCAGGATCGTTCAGCACCCTGCCCATGACTTCGACCTTTTGGATAAGCCGACGGTTGACGGATTCATCGATCGTATCAGGCGCAATCAGGAGCTCGATTTCCGTTACGGTTTCCTTTGGCAACCCGACGCGATGTATGCGGTTTTCCGACTGCAAAAACTGAGCCGCATTATACGTGCGATCGATGTAGATGGCGTTATGGCAGATGGTGTGGAGGCTTATCGCCTCACCTGCCGCGGCAGGATTCGCGACCAGAACGAAGCGATGCGGGTCCTCATGAAATTGCTTGATCCGACGCTCGCGCGTATCGTCTTCATCTGAGCCGACAGTTACACCGCCGTGAATGTACTCGGCGCCGAGGTCCGCGAGCCTGCCGGCAACGACCTCGACGTTATCCACGAACGAGGACCATATGATGCTTTTTTGTCCCTGCGCGGCGAGTTGGCGAGCTCGAGTCACAGCATAGTCAATCTTTCGCGAATCTTCATCCACCAAGACGTCTCGGAGCGCTCTGGCATCGCTGCGCTCTAGCTCTGGGATAAGCAACGCTGGATTCGAGACGAACTTCAGCAGACGCAGTACGCTTTTCCCGAGCCGCCGAACAGACAGGCGTTCGCGGCGGGTCAATGCTGAGCGTAGCTCGCGCGCCAGGGATGTCGAAAGGATTTCATAGAGTTGCCGCTGGCCGGGCCCGAGCGGTATGCGTACGGTGCGGCGGGTAATCTCCGGAAGCCTAAGTTCATCCTTGGTGGTTCGGACGAATATCGGCTGGATCAGCCGCGTCACGTTCTGATCATCGACGTCTTCCTCATGGTGCAGAAAACGAAATTGTGCGACGAGGTCCGCTTCTGAATTCGGCAGCGGCGTTCCAGATAACACGAGCTTGTACGCCGGTAGGTGCGCTACGCTCAGCACGGCATTGCCCCAGGCGCCTTCCTCGCCCCGCTTGATTTTATGGCTTTCATCCAGGAAGACGAAGCTCCTCCGCTTCGTCATGTAGTCCGCCAGGACGCGATGGACCGCAGCTTGTGAGAATTTGTGATAGTTTATCAGTGCAATGTCAGGCGCCGACGCGAGACGCTCTTCTACTAATTGCACGCTGCCGACTAGCCTAATAACATGCAAATTGCCGGCACCGAAGCACAGATCGATCTGCTCCTCCCACGGAGCGAATGCGTTAAGCGGACATATGACGACAAGGCGATCCTCGGATCTCCGCTTGAGCGCGAAGAATGCGAGCGCGTCCGTCGTTTTTCCGGCTCCCGGAACAGAAAAGTCCGCGCCAGCTGAGAAACGCACCAGCCTCGCGACGTTCCGCTCCTGCTCCGACGTAAGCTCGCGGACAAAGCCGGCAGCCACAAGCCGTGCCCTCAAGTCGCTTAGAGTCATCTCCGGAGGCGCTTCAGCTTCGACCTCGCGGCGATTTGCTAAACCGCTCCTGAGTATCGCTGCTGTTTCGGAATCCGGCTCGAACTTCAAGCGCCCCGTATTGGCATGAAACCGGAATGTCGATCCCAGTCCAAACAGCACCCAAACTGGAATGGAGATATCTACGAGGCTTTCGTCGCGCACGTCGTCCGATATCTCGTGGCACGCGCTCCATACCGACATCCACTCCGACGAGGCCTTATCCGTGCTCAGTTTGATGCGCGCCTCTCCACGGAGATAGTCCGCGCGGATTACCGTTTCTGCTGCACCCACTCTCGCAGTCTCTCAATGTATTCTTCCGCTTCGGTCAACTGTTCCGTTATGCCGGCATGAACTGACCCCTCCCGAATACCGTTAAAGGCCTCCTTTAGGAAGGTCGTCGCCTTGCGGACCTGCTCGTAAACAAAGTTCTGCTTCTTCGTATCGCGCTTGATCAACTCGCGCTCGCCAACTACGTCCTCGGCAATCCCACGCACCTTCTCAGCGTTTTCGAGCTTCTTCGCGTACTCAAGCTTCGGTATGAGTTCATCGCTCTCTCCTCTGCCGAAAAATTCACTGATCGCGCTGGCGCCACCGTTGCTGGACAGCCCGTCCGGTATTTCGTGCCTAATATGCTCAAAATGTTCAGCAATACGGGGAATCGTATCGTAGACGCGTCCTTTTGGATCGAGCATCTCGGCAAAGCATGTGTACATAAACACTTCACGTTCAGCTGCGTCCTTGAACTTTGCCCGACCCTTATACAGCGCTTCAAACGCATAATAGCCATCGCCGCCCCCGGCTTTCGATTCACTAAGGAGTCCGTATTGTGAGGGCGCGCCGCGGTATTCCAGATAGCGCTCCGCCGATTCAAGCATTCCGATGTATTTGACGATGTGTTCCTTCGTTACATCTTCCATAGCCTGGACCTCCGCCTCCCCGAATTTCTCGAGCCGACGTCGATATTTCACGGCATCGGCGTACCATGGATAGTCGGCACGCAATGCTCGCTCGCGCTGAAGTCTCGACTCCAGGCGATCGAGGTCCTTTTCGTCCCCAAGCGGGAGAATGACGACAGCAACGTTCGCGAAGCGTGCGAAGGTCTTTGGGTCTTCGGAGAAGAGCGTCCTAAACACACATAGCCGCCGGTTTCCGTTCAGCACGTATCCGGCATGCGTGAGGATGAGCGGCTCCTCTTGCTCGTGTTCACGGAAGTAAGGCAGAAGGTCCTTCTCGTCGATAAGCGTCGAGAGAATCGTGTGTTGCGCGATCTGCGCCGCTTCCGATTCCAGATCGGCGGTAAACAGGTTCTTATCCACTTCGGGGTGCTCTGCGAGATACTGTAACTGCGCCGCCTCCGTACGTCCATTGTCAAGGCGGTACTTCGGCATCTCGACGGACACAGTGCGGATCGGAAGATGCTGTAGCGTTCCCTGGAATGGAACCGGGTACGTTGCGGACACGGGCTGGCCACTCAAATTCTGCAGTAGGGAAACGCGCCTCGGCTGCTCCCATCCAAATTTCATGACTCCACCACTTCAAGGCCGAAGACGAGTGCCGGCACGGTAATCACTTCGTTAAAGATAGCTAATTCCCTGGTCAGCCTATCAAAGTTTGCAAGGTTCTCACCTAACTGGCGAGCGCTGACTTTCGAATAGAGCAAGATGATCGCACCGACAACTTTCTTTCTACTGAAGAGTAGCTGCAACTTCAAGAGATCGGCGTACATCCTCCCCATATTGCCCGTTTGAAAGCACAGACCAACCGAGTTGCGAACACTAGTAACCGTAATGCCCGACGAAGGATCGAGCTTTGTCTCATCGGACCAGCCGGTGTGGTGAAGGCTGTCGAGAATACGCGTGCGCACCTTCTTAGTGGTGCGCTCTCGCTTTGCCAGCACCAAACCCTCGATGACTTCCTTGACGGACTCGGCGCAGGTCCTGTCGAGCACGGACGCGCCTCCGTGGTGCTCATACTGTAGAAAGTTCACGCTAGGGCTTCCATTCAGACGGTATGAGCGCCAACGTGGATCTCGTGTGATCGTACAGTGGTTTCGTGTGCGGGCGAAATGGAACGTCGCCAACAGCGGCGCTCTCTAGACGTTTATGCGCGATGGCGAGGTATTTCGCATTGACCTCACATCCCCAAAATCGCCTATCATGCAGCAAGGCGGCGACGCCTGCCGATGCAACGCCGGCGAACGGGTCGAACACGAGAGCGCCCGGCTTCGTCAGCGCTAGTACGAGCCTCTCGATCAGGCCAACAGGGAACTGACATGGATGGTCCGTCTTTTCTACGTGGTTGGACTTGACATTCGGGATATTGCCCCAGACGTCGTCAATCTCTAGCAGCGGAAATTCCCAAACATCTTCGGGGTTCTTGCCGCGTGGGTTGCCTGACAACATTCCCTGTCGGGGCCCTCGAAAGGACCTTTTGCCAGGGTACTTTGCCGGGATGCGAACCGCATCGAGATCGAAGTCGTATTCGTCGCCCTTAGTATACCAAAGCACGACCTCATAACGGCCACTGAACCTGCGCTTAGTGTGGAGCCCATGCCCAAACGTCCAGATGATGCGGTTGCGTAGCTTCAATCCGAGACTCGTCATTATGGGATGGAATAAAATGTCGAGTGGTAGGATCTCGTTGTCGGCGACGTAGTTTCCGACTTGCCAGCACAAGCTTCCGCAAGAAGAAAGCCGTGCGACCAACTTTCGTAACACGCGCTCTTGCCACTCTTCATATCTTTCGAGCTCAGCCTTACGCTCGTACGGCTTCCCGATGTTGTAAGGCGGTGAACTTACTATTAGGTCGAATAGCGGCCCGGGAGGAAGCTGCTCGAGGAAGTCCTCGACGTCACCGTCCCATAAGAGGTTCTCTGGCAACTTCCGCGGCATCGTCCGCGTTACAAGGACCTTCGGGCGAGAAGTTCTGTTCAGCACTTTCATGAAATATCGCGCACGTCGGCCGGGATCCTGTCCAGGTCAAACATTAGAGCATTCGCCTTTTTTCTAGCTCTCTGGACCTTCTCGTATCATGCCCATCGGTTTCTCCGCGCCAAGGAGCGCCCCCCGGTCGCACGACTGAAATTGCTTGCGGGACATCGGCACGCAGTAGCAATGCGGCGACTAGGCGGGAAAGGAGCCGTCGAGGCTCGTAAAGCGTTGGGCTCGCGCGAACTCGTCTAAGGTCTTGCGAGGTACTCCAGAAGCGGTTCGTCGGCAAGCTCCGGGTGGGGGTCGCGGAGCGTGGGGCGGATGCGGTTGGCGATTTGGGCGGCGAGACGATAGCGCGCGGCCGGCTCGAGCGCCGTGCGGCGCGTGAGGAAGCGCTCCACCAATAACCGGTCGGCGTCCGAGAGGCCGTTCTCCGAACGCGCGGAGCGGGCCAGGTAGGCGTCGAGGTCCGGGATCGCTTCGGCGCGGTCGCGGACGACGATCGTCCCGGCGGCGAGATCGCCGAGGCGCTTGTTCTCGGGCGAGATCAGCGCGCTGATCGCGGCCAGCGCGTAGAACCCGAAGAACAGCTCGACGATGCGCACCAGGTTGCGGATCACCGCCGCGCCGAGGTCGAGCGGAAAGCCGCCGTCGCGCACGACGCGCAGGCCCAGCATGCGCTTCCCCGGCGTGCGTCCGGACCACCACGCCTCGAAGATGATGAACCAGCCGAAGAAGATCAGGAACAAGAGCGCGACCGCGAACGCGATCAGCCACGCCTCGCCGTTCTTCGAACCGACCAGCGGGATCCGCGCGAGCGACGAGGCTGCGAAGCTGAGAGCGATCAACAACGCCATGACGATCATGAACTGCGCGATCATGTCGACCACGACCGCCAGAAACCGGCTCCCCAACCCGGCCAGCTCATAGCGGATCGCAACGGCCTCCCCGGTGCGTACGTCGACGCTGCGCTCCATCGCGGCCGGTGTTCGGCACGCGCGGGTCGAACTCTGTCGCGATGCGGGAGCGGCGATTCGTGAGCGCGCGGCGGACGCGCTGGGACCGGCTCGAGGCGCTGGTCGATCGGGCGGCGCGGAGCGGGGTGCGCTCGCTGGGCGCCGACGAGATCGACGAGCTGGCGCTGGGGTACCGCGCGGCCACGAGCGATCTCGCGATCGCGCGCGCGCGCGGCGAGGATCCGGCCGTCCTTGAGCATCTCAACCGGCTTACCGCGCGCGCGCACTCGATCGTCTACGTCGCGACCGCGCGCAGCGGCTGGAACCGGCTGATCGGCTTCGTCGTCCGCGGCTTTCCCGGCGAGGTGCGCCGCTCGTGGGCGCCGATCGGGTTCTGCGCGCTGGTGACGATCGTCTCGGCGCTGGTCGCGTACGGCTCGGTGTGGAGCGATCCGGCCAACGCGCACGCGCTCTTGCCCGGCTTTCCGATCCCGCCGGTGACCAAGGCGCTGCACGACTCGAACTTCGGCTTCGACCGCGCGTACTCGCCGGCGATGGCCTCCGAGATCATCACCAACAACGTCAAGGTCGCCGCGATCGCCTTCGCCGGCGGGATGACGGCCGGCATCCTGACCGGCTGGATCATCCTCACCAACGGCTTGATGGTCGGCGCGCTCGGCGCGCTCTACGTCAAAGCGGGCTTCGGTCCGGACTTCTGGGCGACGATCGCCCCGCACGGCGTGATCGAGCTGACCGCGATTCAAATCGCCGGCGGCGCGGGACTGATCCTGGCCGGCGGCTACCTGCGCCCGGGCCGCGCGAAGCGCGCCGACGCGCTCGTCGTCGCGGCGCGCCGCGCGGGGACGCTGATCCTCGGCGTCGCGCTCATGCTGTGCGTCGCGGGGATGATCGAAGGCTTCGTCTCACCGCAGCGGCTCTCGATCCCGGTGCGCGGCACGATCGGCGCGATCACCGGCGTCCTGCTGGTGCTGTACCTGTTGGGCGCCGGCAGAGAGCGCGTGGAAGCTACAGCAGACCGCGCGTCTTGATGTCGACGTAGGCGTCGAGCAGCGCGATGGTCAGCTCGGCGGCCGGCACGTCGACGACGAGGACGCCGCGGTTGCGCAAGCTCGCGACCGCGTGCGCGCGCTCGTCGGCGAGCCGGGCCGCGACCGCCGCGCGGTACGCGTCTTCGGCGTCCTCCGGCGTGCGGCGCAGCGCCGCCGCGATCGCCGCGTCGTTCATCAGCACGACGAGCACGAGGTGGCGCGTCGTCAAAAGCTTCGCTGCGGCGAGCACTGCGGTCGAGGCGACCGGATCGAACAGGTCGGTGAACAGCACGACGAGGCTGCGCCGCCGCAGCGTGCGCTCGATCTCCAAGAACGCGCGCTCGTAGTCGGCTTCTTCGAAGCGCGGCTCCACGTCGGAGAGCACGTCGGTGAGCTGCGCGGCGTGCTGCGTCCCTTGTCCCGGCGCCACGCGCGCGAGCATCGTTGCCGCGAACGCGACCACGCCGACCCGGTCGGCGGCGAGCCGCGCGATCGCTGCGATCGCGAGCGCCGCGCTGACCGCGTAGTCGAGCTTGCGCCGGTCGCCGAGCCGCGCCGACATCAAGCGGCCGGCGTCGATCGCGACGACGATCTGCTGCGCCCGCTCCACCTCGTACTCCGCGACCATCGGCTTGCCGCGCCGCGCCGACGCCTTCCAGTCGATCGAGCGGAACGGATCGTCGGTCGTGTACTCGCGCAGCGAGGCGAACTCGCCGCCCACGCCGCGCCGCCGCAGCCGCCGCAGCCCCGCGTCGATCAGCTTGGTGCGCGCGACGAGGTCGCCGCTGCGATCGAGCGCCGAGAGGTCGGGCATCACGCGCAACGGGTGCGGCGCCGGAAACGAGCGCCGCAGCTCGACGATCCCGAGCGGCGAGGAGACGCGCGCATGGTACGAGCGCAGCATCGTGCGGCCGCGCTCGCGCGGCACGACGCGCAGCGTCACGGTGACGCGAGAGCGCGGCGGAACGGCGGCGTGCGCTTCGCCCAGGTCGATCGCGAGCTTTTCGGCCGGCGCTTCGACGATCGCGACCCGCCGTTCCGTTCGCGTGCGGTTCGTGATCTCGTAGGCCAGCGCGTCGCTCCGCGCGAGCGCGAAGCGCGGCGGAACGATCCGCACGATCTCGAGCGGCCCGCGCAGCAGCGCCGCGTCGTAGGCGACCAGCGCGACGAAGGCCAGCAGCGCGAGCGCGAGCGCGTACTCCCACGGCAGCGCATAGGCGAGCGCGTACGCGAGCAGCGCGAATCCCAGCAGCGCCGCGATCCCGCGCGGCGCGATGCGCGGCATCAGCTTTCCGGCGCGGGGACGCTCGCCAAGATGCGCTTCACCACCTCGTCGGCGGTCGTTCCGTCGAGCTCCGCCTCGGGACGAACGATGATGCGGTGCGCGAGGACCACCGGCGCGACGTCCTTGACGTCGTCGGGGGTGGCGAAGCTGCGGCCGTCGAGGTACGCCGCCGCCTGCGCGCCGACGACCAGCGCGAGCGCGGCGCGCGGCGAGGCGCCGAGCGCGACGTCGTTCGCGCCGCGCGTCGCGGCGACGACGTCGTAGATGTAGCCTTGCAGCGACTCCGCGACGTGGATGGTGCGCACCGCGCGCTGCGCTTCGAGCAGCTCGGCGGCGTTCACGACCGCGACCACGCCCGCGGCGTCGAGATCGCGCGCGTCGAACCCGCCGACGGTGCGCGCGATCAGCGCGCGCTCGTCGGGCGGATCCGGATAGCCCGTCTGCACGCGGACGAAGAAGCGGTCGAGCTGCGCTTCGGGGAGCGGGTAGGTCCCTTCGAACTCGATCGGGTTCTGCGTCGCGCAGACCATGAACGGCGCCGGCAAGTCGTACGTCGTGCCGTCGATCGTCACGCGCCGCTCTTCCATCGCTTCGAGCAGCGCCGACTGCGTCTTCGGCGGGGTGCGGTTGATCTCGTCGGCGAGCAGCACGCTCGCGAAGACGGGGCCGCGCCGGAACGAGAACGTCGCGCTGCGCTGGTCGAACACCGTCGTCCCGACGACGTCGGAGGGCATCAGATCGGGCGTGAACTGAATGCGGCCGTAACTCACGCCGAGCAGCCGCGCGAGGACGCGTACCGTCAGCGTCTTCGCCGTTCCGGGGACGCCTTCGATCAGCGCGTGGCCGCCGGCGAGGAGCGCGACCAGCAGCGTGAAGGCGACGCGCTCACCGCCGACGACGACGCGCGCCAACCCCTCGCGCAAACGCGCCGGAACGTCGGTCGGGGCTTGTTGCACGGATGGTCTCCTCTCGGGCGGTTCGAGCCAGCTTCGCGACGTCGATCAGCGCGGCGTCGTCGGCGAACGAGTACGTTGCGGTGTAGAGGACGCTCTTCGCGAGCGCGACGTTGGCGGCGGTGCGCGGCGCGCGGTCGAGCGAGCGGCGCGCGTCGGCGACGAGCGCGTCGCGGGCGTGGTCGCGCGCCCGCGCGCGCTGGTAGAGCGCGGCGACCGCGTCGACGAACTCCTCGCTGGTCGGCTCGCGCGGCGCGCGCAGCCGCACCGGCGGCCCGAGCGGGACGATCCCGTAGAGCAGCCACAGCAGTCCCGCCAGCGCGGCGATCCCGAGCGCGACCAGCTCCGGTGCGTTCAGCGCCTGGTACCACGCCTTCTCGACCAGATCGCCGCGCACGGCTTCGTCGAACGCGACGATCCCGTTCGGCGTCCCGGGCCGCGCCGCCAGGTACGCGAGCCGCGCGGCGTCGCCGCGCTCGAGCGCGTCGTTCTGGAACGCCGCCGCGTCGGCCAGCCCGATCACCTCGCCTTTGCCGTAGCGATAGCGCACCGCGAGCGCGCCGGCACGGTCGCCGAGCAGCGTCTGGAACTTCTTGTGCGGCGCGGGAACGAGCCGGTCGGTCCCGCGCTGCGGCAGCGCGGCGACGAGCGAGGCCCATGTCCCGTGCAGCGGCCCGCGGTCGAAGCGGTGCTCCTCGAGAAACGCGACCTCGTCCTTGGCGTCGTCGTGCGAGGTGCGCGGCGTCAGCCCGATGTCGATCAGCCGGCCGCCGGCGCGCACCCACGCGCGCACCGCGTCGCGCTCGGCGGCGTCCCACGCCGCAAACCCGTCCTCGGGAAAGGCCAGCACCAGCGTGTCGATCCCGCTGTTCGGGAGCGCGTCGTGATGCTGCCGGTAGCGCATGACGCGCACGCCTTCGCGCGCCATCAAGTCATACCACGCGCGGTAGCCGCCGGAATTGAAGTCGGCGCTGCCGCGCGTCGGGCGCTTCGGCGTCTGCTCGTGCCGGCCGAGCAGCGAGACGCCGATCAGCGCGAGCAGCGCCAGCGCGCCGAGAAGAACGTCGCGTCTCACGCCGGCGCGACGACGCGGTCGTACGCCGCCCGCATCCGCGCAACCAGCGCGGCGTCGGCGCCGCGGTCGCCGAACAGCGCGACGACCGCGTCGCGCGCCAGCGCGTCGAAGGACGGGTCGCGCACCGCGCGCCGCCACTCGCCGGGCGTGCGTGCCGCGTCGTAGCGCACGCGGCCGTGCTCGTCGAGCGCGCGCAGCGCCGAGGCCCACAACAGCGCCGCCGCGTCGTGATGGCGTCCCTCCGCTGCCGCGGCGAGCGCGCGCGCGAGCAGCGTGCGCGCGTCGGCGCCGTCGAAGAGCGCGTCGGCGCGCACGGCGTCGCGCCGCGCGCCGGCGAAGCGAACGTTCCGCCCGAACCGCACGGCGGCGTAGACCAGCGCCACCAGCAGCGCCGCCAGGATGATGAACCCGACGATGCGCGAGAGCAGGTCGTTGCCCGCCAGCTGGCCGAGCGGCTCGGTCACGCGGCGCCAGAACGCGTCGAGCGCGTCGAGCAGCTGCTCGAGCCAGGTCTTCGGCGCGGGTCCTTGCGGTCCGAGATGGTAGCGGCGGTCGAGCAGGATGCGGTGGGCGACCTCGCGCGGGTCGCCGTTCGGCCACACCGCCGCGAGCAGGATGCGAGCTGCGATCATGCGCTCGTCGGCGGCGGCTCCGCGGCGATGATGTCCCAGCCTTCACGGCGCACGCGCACGTCGACCGCGTACACGACCACGAACGTCGCGACCAGTCCCTCGAGCAAGACCGTTCCGGCGCCGACGACCGCGAAGTAGAGCACGTCCACGTGCGTGGCGGCGGACGCGAGCGCGCCGACCGCGACCGCCGGAATCGCGCCGGCTTGGCTCACCAAGAGGACGACGAGCCCGCCGACGACGGTGCGCCAGCGCATGCCGCGCGCGAGCCCTCGCCGCACCGCCGTCCCGACGGCCTCGATCGGGTTCGACGTCTCGGTGATCACCGCGAACGTCGCCAGCTCGTACGCCATGAAAACCCATGCGAAGGCGATGACGAACGCGGCCAGCACCACCAGCCCGCCCGCGATCGCGACCGCGAAGGTGACCGCCAGCAGCTTCAGCGCCGCCGTCGCGACCACGGTCAAGATCAGCACGAAATACGCGATGAAGAGCGGGATCCCGACGAGCACGCCGATCACGACGAACGCGAATGCGACCACAAGCTGCGGCAGCCAGCGCCGCAAGCCGACGCGATACGCTTGCGCGATGCTGGAGCGCGCCCCCAGGTACGCCGACGCGATGAGCGAGATCACCGCGCCCCACATCAGCAGCCGCACCAGCAATTCGAGCATGACGAAGGCCACGACCGTGCCGGCGTTGCCAGTGTGGAGCGCCATCGAATCGGCGACCTCGCGCTGCGCGGCGGGACTCCCCGCGGTCAGCAGCTGGCTCAGGTCGGAGAAGATGCGCGCCGACTCGGGCGAGATGTACGCCTGCAGCATGGCCAGCGGAACGATCACGACCGCCAGGACGACGACGATCGGAACGAACTGGCGGACGAACAGCGTGACCGCACGATCGAGCAGCTCGCCCGCTCCGTACGGGCGCAGTTCCGTGGTCTGCACCGGCAAAAGCGTTCGCGCGGACGCGGGCGAATCCCCGGAGGATGAACCTCGGCACCGTCGCCGGGCTGTGGCGCTATCCCGTCAAGAGCCTCAAGGCCGAACCGCTCGCGCGCGCCGACGTCCTGCCCGACGGGCTCGAGGGCGACCGGACGGCGGCGCTCGTCGTCGAGAGCCCGGAGCACGCGCGCGCGGGCAAACCGTACCGCGGCAAGGAGTCATCGCGCCTGCACCTCACCGCCGACCCGGCGACGGCCGCGACCTACGCGGCGGACGCGAACGTGCTGGTCACGCTCGACCGCAGCCGTCCGCGCTGGTTCGACGCGCGCACGATCTCGGTGCTCTTCGATCTGTGGGTGCGCGATGTCGAAGCGCTGGTCGGCGAGCGGCTCGACCCCTTGCGCTGGCGCCCGAACCTGTACGTCGAGACCGCGCCCGGCACCACGCAGCGCGAGACGGATCTCGTCGGCGCGACGCTGCGCGCGGGGACCGTGGTCTTGCGGGTCACCGAGCCGATCGAACGCTGCGTGACGCCGAACTACGACGTCGCGACCGGCGAAGAGAACCCGCTCGTCCTGCGCGCCGTCGCGCGCGAGCGCGGCTGCTTCGTCGGCGTCTACTGCGAGGTCGAGACGCCGGGCGAGATCGCGCTGGGCGACCTGCTGCGGCTCGGCTGAGATACGACGTGCCGGACCGCCGGCTCAGAGAACACGCCTGCCTTCGATCGCGCGCGCGAGCGTGTTCTCGTCGGCGTAGTCGAGATCGCCGCCGATCGGCAGACCGTAGGCGAGGCGGGTGACCTTCACGCCGCTCGGCGCGAGCAGCCGCGAAAGATAGAGCGCGGTCGCCTCGCCTTCGGCGTTCGGGTTCGTCGCGACGACGATCTCGGCCGGCGACTCGCTCGCGACGCGGTCGACCAGCTCGCGCACGCGCAACTGCGAGGGGCCGATGCCGTCCATCGGCGAGATCAGGCCGCCGAGCACGTGATAGCGTCCGGCGTACGCCGAGGTGCGCTCGATCGCGAAGACGTCCTTCGCCTCGGCGACCACGCAGATCAGCGCCGCGTCGCGCTGCGGGTCCGCGCAGACCGCGCACGGGTCGCTCTCGGTGATCGAGAAGCAGCGCGAGCACAAGCGCACGCGCTCTTTTAGCGCGACGATCGCCTCGGCGAGCGTCTCGGCTTCGGAACGCGGCCGGTTCAGCAAGTAGAAGACCAGCCGCGCGGCGGTCTTCGGACCGATCGTCGGCAGCTTGCTGAACTCGTTGATCAGCGCTTGAACCGGTTCCGCGATACGGGTGGAATTTGACATATACCTTTAGGCGGATCGGCCCGCCAGGGCCGAACGCGAAGGGTTCGCGGAACGCGAACCCACTACATTCCTGGAATTTTGAGGCCGCCAGTCACCGCGCCCATCCGTTTGGCGGCGAACTCCTCGGCTTTCGCGCGCGCGTCGTTGAACGCGGCGATGATGAGATCTTCGAGCGTCTCGACGTCGTCGGGGTCGACCGCGCTCTTGTCCAGCGAGACCTTCGTGACGCGGAAATCGCCGCTCATCGTGAGCTTCACCGCGCCGCCGCCGGCCGCGCCGTCGACCGTCGCGGTCTGGATCTCGTCCTGGGCTTTCGCCATCTCCTGCTGCATCTTGCGGAGCTGGTTCATCATCTGCGGGTTCACGACATCGTCCTCGCCTCTACGGAAGTTTCTCGAGCGCGTAGCGCATCAGGTCGTCTTGTTCTTCGCCGCCCTCGCCGGAGAAGCCGGTCTCCGGCGGCGCCGCGCCGCCCGAGGCCGTGACCCGCACGTCGAGCGCGCGCCCAGTGACCTCTTCGATCGCCTTCTTAACCGTTGCGACGTCTTTTTTGAGCATCTCGCCGGTGACCGCATCCGGGACGCGCAACGTCAGCGTGTCGCCCTCGAGCGCGGCGACCGTCGCGCGCGAGAGCGCGGCGCGCAGCGAGCCTTTCTCGCTTTCGGCCCGCAGGCGAATGCTCTGCCACAGCGTGCGCAGCTTCTGCAGCGAAAGCTCCATCGGCGCGACCGCCGCCTTCGGCGCGCCGGCGGCGGCAGCAGGCTTGGGCGCACTCGCGGCCGGCGCTTCGGCAGCCGGCGCCTTCGGCACCGCGGCAGCCGCCGTCTTCGGCGCGGCGGTTGCCCCGCTGCGCTCGCCGGCCTCGAGCGCGGCGACGCGCGCGGCGAGCGCGTCGAGCGACGGGTCTTCGGCTTGGAGCAGGAAGCGCAGCAGCGCGCTCTCCAGCTCGAGCCGCGCGTTGCCGGAACCGCGCGCGGCGGCGAGCGCGTCGGCGAGCAGCCGCAACGCGCGCACCAAGCGGTTCTGCGGCGTCGCGCCGGCGCGCTCGCGCGTGCTGCGCGCGTCGTCTTCCGCCAAGTCGCGCGCGAGCAGCTCGGGGCTGACGCGGGCGACGAGCAGGTGGCGGAACTCGGCGATCGTGCTGCGGATCAGCCCGATCATGTCGGCGCCGGCGTCCGAGGCTTCGTCGACGCTTCGAAGCGCCTGCGCGGCGTCGCCGTCGAGCGCCGCGTCGCGCAGCGCGCGCGCGAACTCGCGCCCGGTTTGGCCGAACGCCGCGTCGACCGTCGTCGCGTCGACGGCCGGGGCCGAGCTGCTCGAAGCATTCGCGTACGCCGCGACCTGCTCCAGCATGGTGAGCGCATCGCGCAAGCCGCCGTCCGCGCGGTACGCGATCGCGCCGAGCGCGCCGTCGTCGACCGAGATCCTTTCCGCATCGGCGATCTCGCGCATCCGCGCGATCATGGTCGGGATCGCGATGCGCCGAAACGCGTAGCGCTGGCAGCGCGAGAGGATCGTCGGCGGCAGCGCTTCGGGCGCGGTCGTCGCGAGAACGAACACCGCCCACTCGGGCGGCTCCTCGAGCGTCTTGAGGAACGCGTTCGCGCCCTCTTTGGTGAGCATGTGCGCCTCGTCGATGATGTAGACTTTCTTGCGCATCACCGAGGGCGCGAACTTCACCGCTTCCCGCAGCGCGCGGATCTCGTCGATCCCGCGGTTCGACGCGGCGTCGATCTCGAGCACGTCGAGCGCCGTCCCCTCGAGGATCGCGACGCAGTTCTCGCACGTGTTGTCGGGGGTCGGAGTCGGGCCGTGGACGCACTCGATGCAGCGCGCGAGGATCTTCGCGGCCGACGTCTTGCCGGAGCCGCGCGGCCCGGAGAACAGGTAGGCGTGCGCGAGGCGCCCGGTTTCGAGCGCCGCCGTGAGCGTCTTGACCACCGCGTCCTGCCCGACCAGGTCGGCGAACGTACGGGGCCGCCAGGTGCGGTAGAGCGACACGCCCGACGCTTTCGGGGCGCCCGAACCCGGTCCCGTCCGCCGCTTTCGGAAACCCCGCACCCGGTTCACAACGTTTTAAGAACGGCCGGGTAGGGTACCCGGAGAGCGCCGGCTCCTTAGATGCCTGCGACGCCCGCTTTCCAAGCGAGGCGTTGCCTGTCGTCGGTGCGGGCTGCCGGAGAGGGGACATGGAGACCACGATCGATTTGCGCGCAGCGTTGCGCGAGAAGTTCGGTTACGAGCGATTTAACCCGGGCCAGGAAGAGGTCATCGGACGAATTCTGGACGGTGAGGACACGCTTGCCATTCTCGCCACCGGCGCGGGCAAGTCGCTGTGCTACCAGCTTCCCGCGCTGCTGATGGACGGAACGACGATCGTCGTCTCGCCGCTGATCGCGCTGATGAAGGATCAGCTCGACATGCTCTCCGAGCGCGGAGTGACCGCGACCGCCGCGCTGAACTCGACGCTCTCCGAAGACCAAGAGATCGCCGCGATGGCACGCATCGCGTCGGGCCAGCTCAAGATCGTCTTCGTCACCCCCGAGAAGCTGGAAGACGATTCGTTCGTGCAGCTGCTGCAGCAGCTGGAGATCCCGCTGTTCGTCGTCGACGAGGCGCACTGCATCTCGCAGTGGGGGCACGATTTTCGCCCCGCCTATCTCAACCTCGGCAAGGTGATCCGCCAGCTCGACGACCCGACGGTGCTCGCGCTCACCGCGACCGCGACGCCCGCCGTCCGCGAAGACATCCTGATCCAGCTCGGGATCCCGCACGTCAAGCCGATCGTCAAAGGGTTCGACCGCCCGAACCTGATCTACGGCGTGCGCCGCGCCGAAAGCGAAGCCGGCAAGCTCAAAACCCTCAAGGAGCTGTTCGAGAAAGGCGAGCTCGAAGGGACGGGAATCGTCTACACCGCGACGATCAAGAACGCGCTCGAGGTGCAGAAGTACCTGCAGGACGAGCTGGGTCTCCCCGCCGCCGTCTACCACTCGAAGCTGCAGAAGCACGACCGCACGGCGGTCCACGAGCTGTTCATGCAGGAAGCGATCCGCGCGGTGGTCGCGACGAACGCGTTCGGCCTCGGCATCGACAAGCCGAACATCCGTTTCGTCGTGCACTACGATCTGCCGGGCAGCGTCGAAGCGTACACGCAAGAAGCCGGCCGTGCCGGCCGCGACGGCGACCCCTCGAAGTGCGTGCTCGTCTACCGCATGAGCGACACGCGCGTACAGAACTACTTCCTGACCGGCAAGTATCCCGACGTCGAGGAAGTACAGAAAGTCTTCGGCACCCTCGAGATCTTCGGCGAGCAGGAAGGCGGCGTGAGCCTCACCGACCTGCGCAAGATCACCCAGCTCCCGCTCACGAAGCTCAAAGTGATCCTGGCCCTGCTCAAGAAGAGCGGCTTCATCGAGAACTCGATGCGCGGCAAGTACGTGCTGACGGAAGCCGCGCGCGAGCAGCGCGAGATGGTGTTGAACCTCGCCAACTACGAGACGAAGAAGAAGTACGACCAGTCGAAGCTGGCGATGATGCTGCAGTACGCGGAAACGACCGGCTGCCGCAGGCGTTTCATCCTGAACTACTTCGGCGAAGACTACGACGCGGAGACGTGCGGCGCGTGCGACAACTGCCTGCAAGGCCGCCGCGTGCTCGCGTCGTCCGGGTATCGGATCGCAGACATCGTCTACCACGCGAAGTTCGGGCAAGGCACGGTCGAGCGCGCCGAGAAGGACCTGGTCACCGTGCTGTTCCCGAACGTCGGCTACAAGACGCTGCTGGCGTCGGCCGTCTCGCGGGAGCCGGCCGCTCAGAAGATCGCGTAATCCCCGCCCGCACTAAGGAGCCGCTTGCGACGCGTCCTCGCGCCGTTAACTAGCCTCGCGTTCGTAATAGCCCTCGCGCTCGGCGCGCGGGCGCAAGTGAACCCGCCGGTCCCCGCACCGACGGCCGGCCCCGTCAACCCCCCGGGCGGCATCACCACCCCGCCGCCGTCCACCCCGACGCCGCCCCCCGAGCCGGGCACGCCGGCGCCCTCCACGGAGCCCGGATCGCCGACGCCGTCGCCCGGCACTCCCGCCCCGTCTCCCGGCACTCCCGCCCCGTCGCCCGGCACTGCCGCCCCATCGGCTACACCGACCGCCTCGCCCCTCGCCCCCGGAACCGCATCTCCCGCGCCCGGCGAGACGCCGACGCCGTTGCCGACCGCGGCGCCGACCCAGCCGCCGATCATCGTGGAGCCGCCGCAGATCAACGTCGAGCCGGGCAAGACCGCCGTCGCGCGCGTGAACAGCTCGCTCGGGGCGATCAGCGTGACCGTCGCCGACCCTACGGTCGCGAACGCCGTCGCGGACCAGACGCAGCGCGTGGTGTACGTGAGCGGGGTCAAAGTCGGCACGACGACGGTGACCGTGGCGGACTCGCGCGGCGTCACGCGTGACGTGCCGGTGCGCGTCGCCTACGCCGCCGGCACGGCCGCCGACGAGATCTCGATTCGCCTGACCGGCAATCCCGCGTCGTCCGACTACCTGCGCGAAGCGCTCACCGTCGCCGTGACGCGCGCCGCGACGCTGCGCCCCGGCGCGTCGGTGAACGTGCCGCCGGAGACGATCCCCGTCCGCGGCGATCTCAACATCGACGACCGCACGACGGTCGACGTCCCGCTGCAGATCGCCGGCAACGGCTATCTGCCGGTCAACGCGATCACCCGCGTCATGGTCGAGAACACGGCGCTCCCGCCGATTCAGCCTTCGCGTCTCCTGGTAAGCGACTATCCCGAGCGGCTGACCGCGAACGGCGTGCTATTCACCGCCCGCCTCGACCGCACGCAAGCGCAGCGTTTTCTGTACTACCATTACAACCCCGGCACGGAGCCGGCGCGCCGCATCGTGCTGAAGGCGCGCAACGGTTCGAACGCGCCCGCGATCGTGCAGGTGATCGACGGCACCGCCGGACCCGGTGCGAACGAGATGGAGATCGGCCACCTTTCGACCAAACGGTTTCTCGTGCACGAGGCGCGCAACGAAGGGGAGGTGATGACGATCGCGCCGAGCGCGACGATGAACGTCATCGATCATCCGCTCCCGCCGCAGAACGTGGTCAGCGGAATCCTTCAACTGCGCTTGGTCAGCGGCGATCCGCTCGACCTCACGCTCATCGCGCAAGACGCGCTCGCGCCGCTCGACCAGCCGATCGGCACCACGCAGCTGCTCGCGGGCGGCGCTCCGCACGCGCGCGGCGTCTACCCGGTGCCGTCGTTCGTCTTCGAGCGGATGTACGACGTCGACGGCGCCGATCTCGAGATTCCGATCGGCCAGCTCCCGCTCCCCAATCTTCGCCAAGGCGAAGCGCTGAGCGGCGACTACGGTGTCCAGCAGACGCTGAACGTCGTGATCGTCAACCAAACCCGCGGCCCGCGTTCGATCGCGCTCTACGCGAACCCGCGCGGCGGCCGCGCCACCGGAACGTTTCTGATCGACGGCACGCTCGTCCAAGCCCACGCGCTGCCCGCATTCTCGCGCTTCAAGATTTGGCAGGAAACGATCAACGCCGGAACCTACCGACGCATCCGCGTCGTCACGATGCCCGAAGGCGGCTCATCGTATCCGCTGCGTTTGACGTTCGCGCCGGACGACGGCTCGGTGCCGCCGGGTGCGCCCGGGTCACTGATCTACTAGGGCGGGGCGGGTGGCACGACTCGCTCTCAGCGCTTTGCAACCCGTTCGTACACCACGTGCATGTGCGACGCTGCACGATCCCAGCCGAAGCGTTCGCTCGCATTCGCGCGCAGCAACTCCGCGCGCCGTTCCGCACCGGTGCGATCATCGAGCAGCGCTCGGACGGCGTCGACCCATCCGGCGACATCGTCCGGAAAGACGAGCGGAACCGCATTCTCCGCGACCTCGACGAGCGACGAGGATCGTGCGCTGATCGCCGGGAGCCCCGCGCACAGCGCCTCGGCGAGCGCATAGCCGAAACCCTCGTAGCGCGACGGAATAAGCGCGCACGCTGCGCGAGCGTAGAGATCGTCCAAATCTTCGCGCGCGACGTAGCCGCGCAACTCCAGCCTATCATCAACCCGGAGTTCCGCTGCGCGCGCCCGCACTTCATCCGCATACGGCGTCGGCGGTCCCACGGAGACGATCCGGAGGCCCGGGATCGCGGCGAGCACGTCGACCAGGACGCGCAGGTTCTTTCGTGCTTCGACGGTTCCGACCACCAGCGCGAACGGAGATTCGTCGGGACGACGCACGATCCGGTTGAAACGCGGGTCGACACCGGGATAGACGACTTCCGGATCAGCGGTCGGATCGATCAGCACGCGGTATTCGTTCGCGCTGAAGCATGAGTCGCAGACGATGGCCGCGGCGCGGCGGTATGCGCGCGCTTGTATCTTTCCGAAATAGCTGCGGGCATACGCGCGCGTATGGGCTTGAACGCGATGCCAGGCGAGGTCGTGCACGGTGACGATGGTCGGAAGCGTCCGCACCAAGGGCATCGTTCCGGAGGCTGCGTGCAGTACGGTCGCGCCGCTGCGCGCGGCGGCGAGAGGAAGCAGCACCTGATCCCAGAGGACGCGGCGGTCGAAGCGCCACGGATCGAGCCGCGGCGCCGCGAGCGCGCGCACGTCGACGCCTTGCGCGCGCAGCGCCGCGGCAAGGTCGCGCTCGTAGACGCCGATTCCGGTGGCAGTGCCGACGGCGAGCTGCGTGTCGAGGGCGACGATCACCGCAGCAAACGCGCAGCCGTCACGTGCAGCGTTTGAGCGCCGGGCCCGCGAGCGGGTCGTCGACCGGATCGCGGGGCGCCGGTGCGTTGGGCGCGGTCAGGTTCGCCGTGCGCGAACGCAGCACGCGAGCGCGCGTCAGATACGTGCGCGCGCGATCGCAGTCGCGCGACGCGGCGGCGGTCCAGGCCAGTCCGGCGTAGGCGTCGGCGCTGTTCGGGACGACTTCGGCAGCGCGCGCGTAAAAGCGCTGCGAAGAGGCGACGTCGCCGTTCGCGAGCGACTGATAGGCGGCTGCGAGGAGGTACGTCTCCTCGTTAGGCCCGAGCTGCAAGGCGCGCTCGTACGACGCCTCCGCGTCGCGCCAATACGCGGTGCGCCGCACGACATCGCGGTAGCCCGCCGCCGCCTGCAGCTGTCCCAATCGCCACCACGCTTCGCCGAGCACTTCCCCCGCGTTCGGATCGCTCTGCAGCACCCCGACAAGCCGCTGCTGCGCGGCAAGCGCGCGCGGCAAATCGCTCTGCGCGAGCGCATCGATGAGCGCCTGCGCGCGCACGACGTCCCCCGCTTGGACGTACGCCGCGATCGCACCGGAACGATCGCCTTTCGCCTCCGCGATCTGCCCGCGCAGATCGGCCGTCTCGGCCCCGGCCGGAAGCGCGGACACCAGCCGTTGCGCCGTTTCCAGATCGCCGTTGTGAAGCGCCGCCGCCGCGCGCGCCTCCGGCCCGCCGACCAACGGCCGCAACAACCCCGGCGCGCGATCGTGCAGCACCGCCGGCACGGACGGCCGCACCGCAAGGTCTCCATACGCCGCCGACGACGCAAGCTGCACCGCCCCCAGCCACGCAAAAAGCACGCACGCCACAGCCACTCCCGCCCAGCGAACCGCGCTCATCCCAAAACTCACCGCGCCCAACCAACCACGCTGATCCCTACGCCGAAATCCCCGCCGACCCCCACCCCTCCAACTGGCCGATCCGATTCAACATCGTCGCTGGCCGCGAGGGCGGCACACCGTCTCGGCGGATGCTTCTGAGGACCCCGGGCGCAGGATGCGCAGGAGGGGTCCGAAGACGCAGCAAGGCCCCGCGCAGGAAGCGCGGGGCCTTGCGTGTCCGCCGAGACGGTGTGCCGCCCTCGCGGCCCGCCCCAATCCTAGAACCGAATCGAGAAGTTCAAATCCTCACGATTCTGGTTGAAGTTGTACGTCGGAATCACATTGTCCGTATACTTCTGGTTGCGGAACAGCACCCCGATCGAGCTGGTCGTCTTCGGGATGTTGTAGGTGAGCGTCGCGTCGTACATGTCCTTGCGCTGCGCGATGTTCTGTCCCACCGTCGTCGCATACGAGCCGTGGTACGTCTGCGAGTTGTAGCTGAACCCGAGCACCACGTCGCGCGTCACCGGCATCGTCGCGCCGGCGGCGAGCGTCGTGTGGTACTCGTCGATGTAGTTCGGGAAGAACAGCACCGGGGTCGCGCCGCCTGTCAGGTACGTGTTGAGCAGCGCCGTCGACGAGGCGTCGGGACCGCCCGAGACCGGGTTGAACGGCACGTACGCGTACCCGGTGCGATCGTTGCGCGTCAGGTGCTCGACCGAACCCGTCAGGTTCAGCGCGACGGTCTGGCCGAACGCCGGGACGCCGAACTGCAAGCCGCCTTCGAGCTTGTCGAGCTTCAGCCGCTGGCGCGAGGAGAAGCCGGGCCCGTACGCGAGCTGTCCGAAGCCGTTGGGGATCATCTCTTGCAGGTGCTGGCCCAGCACGCGGCCGTTCAGCTTGATGTCGCCGACCTTGATCGGCGCCGTCACGTTCGCCGTCCAGCCCTGCGAGTTCGGCGCGAACGCGCTGAAGAACTGCGGGCCGCTCGCCACGAACGGGTTGAACACCGGATAGATGTAGGTCAGGTTCGAGTTGTTGTGCGTGCAGGCCGTTCCCGTGCACGCCGGCGTGACCGCGGAGTCGAAGATCTGGTTGATCGCCAGATTGTTCGCGAAGCCGAAGAACTGCGGGAAGAAGTTGCCGCGCCAGAACTGGAACGTCGGCGGCGCGGGCCCGAAGTAGCGCAGCGGGCCGCCGTCGAGGAAGTTCGGGCCGACCGCCTGGTACTGCACGGTCGCCGTCGCCTGGTAGAGCTTCAGCCGCAAGCCGATCACGCCCGCGCTGTCGGTGACCGCCGGCGTGTTGTAGAAGTCCGGCGTGTACTTGCTCCACGCGCCTTCGCCGAAGATCACCGGGTGCTGCGTGCGGTCGCCGCCCAGCGTGATGAACGCCAGCGGCAGCTGGGCGTCGAGCCCGAACACGGTGTCGCTGATCGCGCCGAACCCGTTTCCGGCGGGGTTGCCGTTCGGCGCCGACTGGTAGAAGTTCTCGTTCTGCGAGTTCGAGAGGTCGGCGAAGTCGAAGATGCGGCTGACCGAGAGGCCGATCTCGGCGCCCGGCAGGCCTTTGATCTTCTGGTTGATCCGCGCGTTGAAGTGATAGCGCTGGAACTGGTCGTTGTTGTTGTACGTCAGCCCGACGTAGGTGATCTGCACCGTCGTGCCGACCGGGAGCGGGCTGGTGAAGACGACCTGGTTCGTCGCGTCGATGTAATACCAACCGCCGCCCGGCGCGCCGTTGTTCACGCCCAGGCAGTCGCCGCCGCCGGCGCGCTGGCCGTTGCTGCCGCACGAGACGCCGTTGATGGCCGAGACGTAGACGGTGCCGATCTGCGCCTTGCGCGAGAGGTAGACCGAGGTGATCGGGCCCGAGGCAGCGACGAAGGTGTCCGTGCGCGAGGCGCCGCCCGGTCCGCCCGGCGCGCCGGGCTGGAAGAGCGACGTCTGCGGGCGCGTCACGATGAAGAAGTAGTTGTTGTTCGCGAACTCACCGCTCGGATCGGGGACGTTGGTGAGCGTGTTGATCATCGACTGGTCGATGCGCGTCCATGAAATTTGGAACTCGGTGAGCCCGCTCAGGATGCCGCCGATCTCGAAGCCCTTCTCGTACGGCTGGACCGGGTTCTCGTAGCCGGGCCCCTGCTGCGTCGCGTCGGGCGCGCGGTAGGTCAGGCCGACGCGCGAGGACTTCAGGTTGTCGAGCTGGCCGTCGCGGAAGTAGACGTTCGTCAGCGCGCCGACACGGGCGATGTTCACCACCACGTCGGGCTGGATCGAGTACTTCGCCTGCGGCGTGAACTCGCCGCCGTACTGATAGTTGATGATGTGGACCGGGATCGAGACGGTCAGGTTCTCGTTGATCGTGTACGTGAAGTTCAGCTTGTCGTCGAACCGGATCAAATTGCCGGCGCCGGCTTGCTCCAGCGGGCTGTTGTTCGCCGGCGCGGTCAGGAAGACGTTGACGAACGGGTCGATCGCGGTGCCGGTGGTGCCGTTCTGCGCGTGGTTGATCAGCTGCGGGACGACGTAGCGCTGGCGGTACGAGTTGTTGTCGAGAATCGCGCCGTGCAGCTGGATCGACTGCGCGAACTTGGTGCGCTTGTCGAGCGCGTCGAGCGCGTCTTCGAGGTTCGTCACCCGCACGCCGAGCGAGTCCAGCTCGTCCTTGAGCGCGTCGATGAGCTTCTGCAACTTGTCGAGGTCGGCTTTCGAGGCGTAGCCCGCGCCGTTGGCCTGCAGCTTCGCGATGACGCGCGCCACGATGACGGCCATCTCGTAGCGCGTCAGCGGACGATCGCCCTTGAACTTACCGTCGGGATACCCCTCGACCAAACCGTCGGCGGCGAGGGACTGGATCGCTTGATACGCCCAGTGGTTCGCCGGAACGTCCGAGAACGGCGTAGCGGAGGCGCCCTGACCCAACGCCAACAGCGAGCCCACAGACAAGCCCGCTGCGAGGACGAGGGTTGCGAGACGCTTCATCGTGTCCTCCGAGAAAGGTTGGTCTTGCCTTTCCGTACGGGCCGTTCGCTGCCGAGCCGGTTCTTCCACGGCGGGCGCAACGACGACGCGCTCGATACGGAACGCATGCCACCGTCGCTATACCGAAGCGAGCGTTGGGACTCCTCCCCTGATTAAGAAGCCTTGAGGTATCGTTCCGCGATCAACAGGGCGGCGTAGTCGTCGATCGGCCGGTCCGGGAGGAGCATGCCGGCCGGGATCAGCCGCCGCCAGCCGCGCGGGGGGTGGTCGCGGAAAAAGCGGGCACGCGCCTGGAGCGTCGTCTCGCGCTCGTCGACCAGCTCGACTCGCAGGCCCAGCCCCTGGACGACCGCGGCGACGGCGGCGGCGTTGGTGCCGCGCCCGATCGCCGCCACCCCGACCGGAGTCTGCGAGAGGACCTCGCGCAGCCGCTCGGCGAGCGCCTCGACCGGGGCGATCCCCAGCGTCAGCGGCGCGGCGCCGATCCCGTCGACGACCGCGTAGCCGCACTTGCGCGTGCCGGGGTCCAGCCCCAGGACGGTCATGCCGCCGGCTCGACGGAGACGCCCAGGATGAAGATCCCGGTGTGCGGGTAGACCGTGCCCTCGGAGCGCGCGACCAGCCGGAAGCGCCCCTTGACCCGCGAGAGCTGCGCCATCGCGGCCTGGAAGCGGACCGGGTCGAACCCGCTCGGCGGGGCGAAGAACGGCGGCGGCATCCCCTTCGCCGCCAGCGCGTCGGTCGCGCGCCGCACCAGCAGCTGGTAGTCGGGGGCGCTGATCGGGTGCCCGCCGTCGACGTCGATCGACGCGACCTCGGCGCCGTCAGCGGCGATCAGCTTGTCGGCCCAGAACCCGAACGAGAACGTGACGGCCTCGCCCCGGAACAGATTCTCTCCGGCGAGCGGCAGGAACAGGACCGGCCCGCTCCCCTGCGTCTCGCGCGCCAGCGCGAGCAGCTTCTGCAGGTCCGCGCGGACGGCCGGGTCGCTCGAGCGTTTCCTGACCGGTGCGAGCCCGACGCGCGCGGCGGAGTCGTTCAACGAGCGCACCGTCTCGTCGAAGAAGGTCGAGAACATGCGCAGCTGCTGGTCCGGCGGGAGCGAGGTGTCGATCAGCGCCGGCGGCGCGATCAGCGCACCCTTCGCCATCACGATGCTCTTGTTGCGCGTCGTGTCGAGCTCGTTCTGCTGCGCGACGGCCTGCGCTTGCAGCTGGTTGATCTGCGCGTTGAGCTGGCCGATGCGGAAGAACGCGATGCGCACGTAGTTGAAGCTGATGAGCGCGATCAGCGTCACCGAAAGCGCGATCAGCATCCCGGTCGCAACCGCGACGATCGTCGACGTGTACTTCGGCCGCAGACCGAACATCGTGAGCCGCTTGCGCCCGACCTGGTGCCCGACGCGGTCGCCGATGTACGCGATGATTCCGGCCACGATGGTGATGCCGAGAATGATCACGAACCCGTTCAGGTTGGCGAACACGCGCTACGCTCGCGACGCGCGCCGCAGCAGCGACGCCCCGATGACGGTGAAGATGACGTTCGGCGCCCAAGCGGCGATGCCGGCCAGCCAGGTGGCGGCGCTGCCGACCGTCAGGAAGATCGTCGAGATCACGTAATAGACGAACACGATCGCGACCGCGATCCCGAAGCCGAGCCCGGTTCCGCCGCCGCGCACCGGCCGCAGCCCGAACGGGACCGCGATCAGCGTGAAGACGAACGCCGCGAACGGTCGCGCGAGCTTCGAGGCGTACGTCGCGGTGAAGATGCGCTGCTGCTGCGGCGAGAGCTGTCCGGAGTCCAAGCGCTCCTTGATCTCGGCGCGCGAGAGATCTTCGGCGTTGGTGATGTTGATCGACTGCTTGGCGATCTGGTTCGGCCGCTCGCCGATGTCGACGGTGAGCTTCGGCGCGAACTGCGTCACCGTCGAGCCGTCCGGGTTGAAATGATAGGTCGTCGAGTTTGCGAACGACCAGGTCGGCGCGACGTAGAGCGCGCGGTCGGCGACGATCAGATCGACCGGCTTCTCGCTGGGGTCGTAGCGGATCACGGTCACGTTGAGCAGCGTCTGCGTCGCGACGTCGAGCCCGCCGGCGAGCGTCACCTGCTTGCCGCCGCCCGGCAGCGGCGTGACCGCCTGCAAGTTCGAGGCCGCCGGAGAGATTCGCTCGATCGCCGCTTGCCGCACGTACGCGGCCTTGTCGTTGGCGAACGGGACGAAGAGCTCTTGCACGGCGAGCGCGACGAACGAGACGACGAAGCCGACGATCAGCAGCGGCGCGACGATGCGCGAAAGCGAGATCCCGCCGGCCTTCATCGCGGTCACTTCGCTCTCGCTCGAAAGCCGCTGCATCGCGAGCAGCGTCCCGAGCAGCATCGCCATCGGGATGACCAGCAGCAGATACGCCGGCATGTCCCACAGGAAGTACTCGACCGCGGCCCACAGCGGCGCGTGCTCTTCCGAGACGAGCCGCCCGATCGCCAGGATCTGCGTGGCGACGAAGATCAGCGTGAACGCCGAGAGCCCGAACAGAAACGGCCCGCCGAGCTCGGAGACGAGGTAGCGGTCGAGGATCGTCGGACGCCACGGCGCGCGCGGCGCGGTGTGGCCGAGGCGTTCGGCGGTCGTCACAAGCGGAAGCTTTCGCCGAGGTAGAACCGGCGCGCGACCGGCGAGTCGAGGACGTCCTGCGCGGTCCCGCTGACCTCGATCCGGCCCTCGTTCAGGATGTACGCCCGGTCGACGATCGCCAGAGTCTCGCGCACCTGGTGGTCGGTGATGAGAATACCCAGCCCGCGGTCGCGCAGCTGCCGGATCATCGCCTGAATGTCGGCGACCGCGATCGGATCGATTCCGGTGAACGGCTCGTCGAGCAGCAGAAACGCCGGCTCGGTCGCGATCGCGCGCGCGATCTCGACCCGCCGCCGCTCGCCGCCCGAGAGCGAGTCGCCGCGCTGGTCGACGAACTGCGAGAGCCCGAACTCGGCCAGCAGCTCCGGGAGCCGGCGCTCGCGCTCGGCGTGCGGGACGCCGTTCATCTCCCAGATGAGCCGTAAGTTGTCGCCGACGGAGAGCTTGCGGAAGATCGAGTTCTCCTGCGCGAGGTAGCCGATCCCGGCGCGCGCGCGCTCGTGCATCGGTGCGCCGGTGATCTCGCGGGCGGCGCCGTCGCGCTCGAGGATCACCGTCCCGCCGTCGGGCCGGATCAGCCCGACGACCATGTAGAACGTGGTCGTCTTCCCGGCGCCGTTGGGGCCGAGCAATCCGACGACCTCGCCGCGGTGGACCTCGGCGCTGACGCCCTTCACGACGGTGCGCCGGCCGTACCGCTTGAGCAGCTCGCGCATCAGGATGCGGTCGCGCTCGACCCGCTCGCTCATCCGCCGCCCCCCGTGACGGTCACGTCCTGCAGCTTCACGTCGCCGTCGAGATGCCGGCCGGCGAGATCGAAACCGTTCGGCGCGATCAGGTGGACGTTGCCCTCGCCGTGAAAACGCTCGGTGTCGCCGTCGTAGGTGAGGCTGTCGCAGGCGAGCACGCTGCCGGTGCTGGTGTGCGCGTGAACGCCGCCGGTCATGACGACGGTCTTGTTGCGCTCGGTGAGGTGGGCCTTCGGCGCGTCGGCGATCGTGGTCGTTCCGTTCTTGTCGACGAAGGTGATGTGCGGCTGCTCCAGGTCGCCGACCGCGGCGCTCGTTCCGGTCCGCTGCATGTTCCCCGAGAGCGCGCGGATCGTGTAGACCTTGCGGCCGTGGTTGGTCTCCACGATGCGCACGTACTGCCCGTTCCCGCCCTGCGTTTCGATCCGGATCGGCACCTGGGTCGCGCTCGCCGCCGGGCTCGGCGCCGGCGCGGCCGGCGAGGGCGCGGGCGAGCCGGCGCTGTCCGGTGCTTTCGGCGCGCAGCCGGCGAGCGCCAGCGCGGCGGCCAGCCCCAGCCCCAGGTTACGAGAGCGCATCGGTCCGTACTACGGCGAGCGCGAGCGTCACGACCTGGAGGATCAGCGGGAAGATCAAGCTGATCGTGTTGATCCCGCTGTCGATCAGCAGGGCCAGAGCGGCCGCGGCGAGGGCGTAGCCGAGGGCGCGCGGGATCGCCGGCGCTCCTCGAGCGTCCCGCAGCACCCGGCGCAGGATGATCGTGAAGGCCACGGCGAGGGTCACGAGCGCCACGATACCGCCGTCGGCTGCGAACGCTATGGGGAGCGAGTGCGGGTCGAAGGCGACCGCGGTCCGAGTCCCCGGCGCGTCGGGCGGGCGCAGGACCTCGTAGGTCTTCGGGAAGGCCAGCGGCCCGACGCCGAGCAGCGGGAAGCGCTCGAAGGTCGTCAGCCCGGTTCGCCAGGCCACCGTGCGGGCTTCCGTGTCGCGCGGGTTGTGGTGGCGGGCGCCGGCGGCCGCGTTCAGCACGATCCCCGCCAGCGCGACGACGAGCGCCGCGGCGAGCAGCGCGCGGGCCCGGGCGAAGAGGGCGTACGCGGCGACCCCGCAGACCGCCGAGAACAGCCCCCAGCGCGAGAACGTCGCCGCCAGCGCCACGGCGAGGACGAGCGCGGTCAGCGCGGCGAGCCGGTCGCGGCCGCGGCTCGCCAGCGCGAGCGGGACGGCGACGCCCAGCCCGATCAAGGTATAGGCGGCCAGCTCGTTCGGGTTCAGGAACGTTCCGACGGCCCGGCCGTTGTCGAACGCGTAGATCGCCGCCGGCCGCCGGGCGAGGACCATCGCGAGCGCGAGCGCGCCCGAGGCGAGCGCCGACCACAGGAAGACCCGCAGGCACAGCCGGACCGCGGCGGCGTCGGCGGCGCGCGCGACGACCAGCCCCGAGGCGCCGATCCCGAGGACGAGCAGGCCGAGCCCGAGCCCGAGCGGCGGATCGAACCCGACCAGTGCCGAGGCGATCACCGCCAGCCCGGGCCCGAGGTAAGCGAACGTCAGCCGGTCGCGGCGCACGACCCGGCGCGCCGCCGGAACCGTCGTCGCCAGCGCGGCCAGCGCGAGGATCCCGATCGCCGCCGCGAGGGGACGCGGGATGAGGGCGGGCGTTCCCGGCCCGGCCGTGAGCCCGCCCAGCGTGCCGTAGAGCGGCAGGATCGCGTAGAGGACCCCCAACGCGCAGACGGTGAGGCGGCTCGGCGGCGCGCCGGCCGGCGCGGCGGCGTTCATGCGGCTCCGGCCAGCTCGGCGACGGCGTGCGCGATCGCGCGGGCGCCGCCGGGGCCGCCCATCCGCTCCCGCCCGATCGCGCCCATCCGGGCCCGCCGCAGCTCGTCACCGGCGAGCGCGTCGAGGGCGGCGGCCGCGGCCTCGGGCGCGCCCGGGACGACCAGCAGCGCCTCCCCGAGCAGCGCGATCTGGCGCTTGCGGTACCAGGCGTCCCGCGGCGCGTCGTGGAGGTCGAGCGCGACGACCGGAAGGCCTTCGGCGGCGGCGGCCTCGTTGGCGGTCCCGCTCTGTCCGATCACGAGCGTCGCGCCGTGCAGCAGCGCGCCGAGCGGCCCCGGCCACGGGCGCAGACCGCCGCGCTCGAGCGCCGGCGCGAAGCGCGCGGGATCGAGGTTCGGCGCGACCGAGAGAATCGCGTCGAGCTGCGGCCGGCGCGCGCGCAGCGCCGCGACCGCCTCCGCGATGCACAGCGCATCGCCGTAGGCGCGCTCGCGCGAGCCGGGGAGGAGCGCCAGGCGCAGCGGCGCTCGCCACTCGACGCGCTCGTCGGTCGCCAGCAGGTCGGCGATGACGTTCCCCGGCGCGTCGGCGGCGAGCCCGTGCGCGCGCAGATCGTTCGCGGTCGCCGCGTCGCGCACGAAGATGCGCTGCGCGACGCGCAGGATGCGCCGCTCGCCCGTACCGTAGCGCGCGACGTAGACGCTCTTCGCCGTGCCGACGTACGCCAGCGGCGCGCGCGCGATCCGCGCCAGCGCGCACGCGTACGCGTCGCCGACCGCGACGACGGCGGCGTAGCGGCGCGCGCCGCGCGCCGCGCGCAGAAACGCGAGCTGCCGCGCGAACAAGCCGATGAATCCCGCGCCGAGGTCGCGCACGAACGCGCGCACGTTGCCCATCGCGACCAGCCCGCCCGAGGGCATCGCGCGCTGTGGCCCGACGTCCGGGAAATCGCGTCCGCCGAGCTGCTCGCCGACCAGCCCGAAGTGCTCGGTGCGCACGTTCGCCAGCGCGCGCAGCTCGTGCGCGATCCGCGCGGCGATCGCCGCCTCGCCGTGCCCGTTCGTCACGAACAGCACGCGCTTCGAAGCCACCATTACGTGGCGCCTCCGCGGCCGGCGCGGATTCCGCGTATCACCGCAGACGTTCCAACGAGAAGTCCGCGACCTTCGCGCGGCCGCTCGCGTCTTTGACGAGCTCGGTGCGCGAAGCGAACTTCCCGTACGGCCCCGCGTGCACGATCGGGACGCCGTTCACGAGTTGCGGCTCGGGCAACGTGTCGTGGCTGTGCCCGCCGAGGATCAGCTCGAGCCGTGGAACGCGCTGCGCGAGGATGCGGTCGTGCGCGAGCCCGAGGTGCGAGAGCGCGACCAGCGTCGTCTCCGGCGGCGTGCTCGCGGCGATCGCCGCAGCGACGTCGACCGGATCGAGAAACCGCCAGCCGAAGAGACGTTCCCACGGCGAGCCGCTCGGATACTGCACCACGAGCAGGCCGAAGAACCGCAGCGTCCACGCCATAGCCGCTGCCGAGCTTGCCGAAGGATCGGTTCGCTGCAGCGTCACGTCGCGCGTGAACGGGAGCGGGCGGCCTTTGAGGTCGACAAGATTCGCGCAGGTCAGCGGATGGTGCATCTTCGCCGCGCGCGCGCGCACCGCGCCGGCGACGTAGTGGAACTCGCGGTTGCCCATCGCCTGCACGTCGACGTGCGCCGCGTCGAGCGCCGCAATGATCGGCTCGTTGCGATGATAGACCGTCTGCGAGCCGCGCAACGAGTCGCCGCAGTCCGCGTACAGTCCCGGCTGCGCCGCGCGCAGCGCGTTCAGCGGCGCCGCGATGTGCCGGTGATCGTGCAAGTCGCTCGTGTGATAGATGCGCATGGTTAGAGCGGCGCCGCCGCGATCGCGCGCGCAACGACGGGGTTGCTGTCTGCTGCGACGTTCAGCACCCAGTCGGCGTTGCGCTGCAGCGCATCCGGCGGACCGAGGGCCGCACGGACGCGCGCATAGCCGTCGGCCTGTTGCTGCGGGTGCGCCAGCAGCGCGAGAATCTGTTCCGCGAGCGCCGCGGGGGTCGCATCGTTCTGCAGCAGCTCCGGAACGATCGGCGCGCCGGCGACGAGGTTCGGCAGCGTCACGTACGTGCCGTGGTAGACGCGGCGCGCGATCTTCGCTTGCGCTTCGGAGAGCACGTACAGCGCGACGGCCGGCGTGCCGATCAGCGCGGCCTCGAGCACCGCGGTCCCGGAGGCGATCGCGGCCGCGTCGGCCTCGTGCAGCGCGGCGCGCGCGTCGCGCACGATCTCGAGCGGGAGCGGCGAGCGCAGCGCGAGCAGGTGCTCGAGATGCTTCTGCGCGTCCTCGCCCGCGGCGACCAGCAGCGCGCGCACGTTCGGCCGCGACTCGCGCGCGCGCGCCAGCGCGTCGAGCAGCCGCGGCGCGTGGCGCTCGATCTCGCCGGCGCGGCTGCCGGGGAGCAGCGCGATCGTGCCGCCGCCGGCGGGCGCGGCCGGGCGCGGAGCGCGCGCCGCGATCGTGGAGACGAGCGGGTGGCCCACGTAGCCGATCGGGAGCCCGAGCGAACGGTAGAACTCCGCTTGGTGGCGGAAGACCGTGAGCGCGTCGCACAGCGCGGCGACGCGGCGCGCGCGCTTCGCGCTGTCGAGCCACGCCGAAGGCGGCGCGTAGTACACGATCGGCTGCGCAAACCCGAGCCGGCGCAGCAGCGCCGCCAAGCGCAGGTTGAACGCGCCGAAGTCGACCAGCACGACGAGATCGGGCGGCGCGCGCCGCAGCGCGACGGCGACGCGCAGCCCGGCGCTCACCGTGCGCGGCAGCCGCCGCAGCGCTTCGAAGACGCCGATCGAGGCCCAGCCGCGGTTGCGCTGCACGATCCGCACGCCGGCGCGCTCGAGCCGCTCGTCGCCGATCCCTTCCGCCTCGATCGCCGCACGCGTTCGCATCGCACCCAGCAAGTCGGCGGCCAACAGCTCACCAGATGCTTCGCCCGTCGAGAAAAAGACTCTCATGCTGATGGCCCGAGCGCAGGCGCGCCTATTTGAGGATCCCGCGCTCGGAGGGCGCTTCGAGAAACTCGAGCAGCGTGCGGCCTTCTGGGGTTTTCACGCTGTCGCGCAGCGCGGCCACCGCGCGCGAGACGCTCTGGCCGTTGGCGTAGAGCGTCTTGTAGATCTCTTTCAGCTCGGCGATCGCGTCGCGCGCGAAGCCGGCGCGGCGCAAGCCGACCAAGTTCGGGCCGAGCACCTCGGGCGGGTTGCCGTCCGCGAGCAAGTACGGCGGAAGATCTTTGCCGAGCTTCGCGTAGCCGCCGACGAACGCGTGCCGCCCGATGCGCACGAACTGGTGCACGCCGGCCATCGCGCCGATCCCGGCATGGTCCTCGACGACGACGTGCCCGGCGAGCTGCGCGAGGTTCGACATCGTCACGTGGTTGCCGACCCGGCAGTTGTGCGCGACGTGCGTGTAGGCGAGCAGCAGACAGTCGTCACCGATCGAGGTGACGCCGCCGGCGTCGGCGGTTCCGCGGTGGACCGAGGCGTACTCGCGGATCACGGTGCGCGCGCCGATCGTCGTGTGCGCGACCTCGTCCGGCTCCGCTTTGCGGTCTTGCGACGGCGCGCCGATCGTCGCGAACGGGTGGATCGTCGTGTCCTCGCCGATCGTCGTGCGCCCGGTGACGACGACGTGCGCGAGCAGCGTCGCGCGCGGCCCGATCGTCACGTGCTCGCCGATCACGCAGTACGGCCCGACGTCGACGGTGCGCGAGAGCTTCGCGTTCGGGTGGACGATCGCGCTGGGATGGATCACAGATGGAGCACCGTCGCATCGAGCGCGAACGCCGACGGGTCGACCGAGATCGAGAACGTCAGCTCGGCGCTGACGACGCGCTTGCCGTCGACGCTCGCCTCGACCGCGACCCAGCCGATGTTCAGCTTGTGCTTCTGCACGCGCGCTTCCATGTCGAGCCGGTCGCCGGGGACGACGGGGCGCCGAAACTTCGCCTTGTCGATTCCGGCCAGATACGGGACCTTGCGCGCCATCTCGCCGGGTTCGAGGATCGCGGTGCCGCCGAGCTGCGCGAGCGCCTCGATCATGTAGACGCCCGGGAACAGCGGGTTGCCCGGAAAGTGTCCGGTGAACATCGGCTCGTTCGCGGTGATGTTCTTGTAGCCGCGCGCGCGCACCATCGGCTCCAGCTCGGTGATGCGGTCGATCAGCAGCATCGGGTAGCGGTGCGGCAAGATCTTCATGATCTCGCGCACGTCGAGGGTCGGCAAAACGGGATTCCTCGCTACTGAGAGTGCATGGGCCGAAGGCCCACGGCGGGCTCGTCGAACGACGAACCGACAAGCTCGCGCACGGCCGTGCAGTGCAGCTTGTGCCCGCTCTTGATCGCGATCACCTCGCACTGCGGGTAGGCGCCGAGCAGCGCGAAGTCGCCGACCAAGTCGAGGATCTTGTGGCGCGCCGGCTCGTACGGCGAGCGCAGCGGCTTGAGCGGTCCCTCCGGACCGAACACGACCGCGTTGTCGAGCGTCCCGCCCTGCGCGAGCCCGCGCCCGCGCAGCGCCTCCAGCTCGTGCAGGAAGCCGAAAGTGCGGTTCGGCGCGATCTCCGCGCGGTACGTCTCGGGCGTGATCTCGGCTTCGACGTACTGCGAGCCGACCGGGCTCGGGTAGTCGATCGTCATCCGCACCCGGAACGCGGACGCCGGCGCGACGATCAGCAGCTTCTCGCCGTCGCGGAAGACGCGCGGCTCGGTCGGAATCCAGCGCCGCCGCGCCTCGTGGAGCGTCGCCAGCCCGACCGCCGCGACCGCGTCGGCGAAGACCTTCGCGCTGCCGTCCTCGACCGGGATCTCCGGCCCTTCGACCTCGATCAGCGCGTTGTCGACCCCGCACCCCAGCAGCGCCGAGAGCAGGTGCTCGACGGTCGAGACGCGGTGCCCGCCGGCACCCAGCACGGTCGCGCGCGCGGTGTCGACGACGTAGTCGCCGCGCGCCGGGAACTGCACCTGGCCGTTCAGCCGGAACTGCAGGCCGTGGCCGGCCGGGGCGGGGAGGACGCGGGCGCTCGCCGGCGCGCCGGTATGGAGGCCGGCGCCTTCGAACGCGATCGCGTCGCGCAACGTCGTCTGGTACTGCACGTCAGCTCTTTTCGCCGCCGCCCTTCTCCAGGGCGTCGACCCGAGCATACAGCTTCGGCAAGCGCCGAAGGTACGCCTGGAGCCGCACGTGGTCGCGGTGGTTCTGCGCCGGCTGGCCGGTGACGAAAGCCCCGTCCGGGACGTCGCCCCAGATGTGCGAGGCGCCGCCGATGACGACCCGGTTTCCGATCTTCACGTGCCCCTTGAAGAGCACCGACCCGGCGACCAGCACGTTGTCGCCGATCTCGGTCGTCCCGGCCAGCCCGGCGAGGGCGGCGATCACGGTGTCGCGGCCGATCCGCGAGTTGTGGCCGATCTGGCAGAGGTTGTCGATCTTCGTCCCGGCGCCGACCGAGGTGACCCCGGTCTGGGCCCGGTCGATGCAGGTGTTCGCCCCGACCTCGACGTCGTCGCCGAGCTCCACGATCCCGACCTGCGGGATCTTCATCGCCCGCCCGTCGACGAACGCCCAGCCGAAACCGTCGCTCCCGATCACCGCGCCGCTCTGCAGGACGACGCGGTTCCCGGCGACGCAGCGGTCGGCCAGGTACGCGCGCGGGTGGAACAGGCAGTCTTCGCCGAGCGCGGCCGCGGCGCCGACCGCGACGCCGGCGTGCAGGACGCTGCGCGCGCCGACCCGCGCCCCGGGCCCGACCGCGACGTGCGGCCCGATCCAGACGCCCTCGCCGAGGCTCGCGCTGGGGTGGATCGCCGCGCTGGGGTGGACGAACGGGCCCTTCGGCCGCGGCGGCTCGAGGGCGGCGAGCAGTGCGGCGAGCGCGGCGCGCGCCGACGGCACCGCGAGCAGCGGCTTCGGATACGTCTCGCCGGCGCCGACCAGCGCGGCGTCAGTCAGCACCGCCGCGGCCCGCGAGCCGAGCGCCGTCTTGAGATAGCGCTCGTCGACCGCGAACGTCAGCGTCGCCGGGTCGGCGTCGTCGACCGCGGCGATGCGCTCCACGACGACGGACGGATCGCCGATCACCTGCCCGCCGGTCCGCTCGGCCAACTGCGCCAACGTTCCCAGCACGTCCGGCGCCTTCGGCGCCGGATGGTTCGTCATGGCGAGGGGGTGCCTTTGTCGTCGATCTTGAGGATCTTCTCGACGTCCTTGGTGATGTCGACCCCGCCGTAACCGACGTACTGCCGGGTGAACACGTAGCTGAGCTTCTTGTCGCTCGCGACCTGCTTCGCCGCCGCCGTCACGTCGTCGCTCAGCTCCTTTTGGTCGTTCGCGAAACGCGCTTGCAGCTGCGCGCGCGCCTGCGCCTTCGCTTGCGGCGAGCGGTTCGAGCGCTCGATCGTCGCCGCGTCAGCCGCCAGCTGGTTCTGGTAGTTCTGGAACTTCGGCCAGTTCTGCGAGATGCGCTGAACGTCGACCAACCCGATGGTGCTGTGGTCCCCGCCGGTGCAGGCGCACAGCGAGCTCAGCGACACGGCGGCGAGAATTGCGCGCGAGACGGAAGTTAGGGTCATTCGTGGAGGCTTTCGATGTCCTTGAGAGCGTCCGGCGTGAGATCGACTCCGCCGGCGGGGGCGACGATGTTGGTGAGCACGACCGAGATCCCGCGCTGCTCCGCGATCAAGCGGACCTCGCGGTCGATCTGCGCGGTGATCTGGTCGTAGAGCTGATCGTGCTTTCGGCGCAGCGAGGCGATCTGCGCGTTCGCGCTCTGCGTTGACGCCGTGTCGATCCCGTGGAGCTCGGCGTAGCGGCGCGAGAGGTCGCTGCGCGTTTTCTGGAAGTCGGCGATCGTCGTCTTCGCGTCGCTCTGGAAGCGCTTCGCGTAGTCGTTGTGGAGCTGTTCGATCCGAGAGCGCAGCGCGGGCGGCAAGTTGCCGCTCAGCCGCTGCTGGCCGCCGCCGGTCTGCACGACCGGGCCGGCGCTCGAGACTTGCCGCGCGAGCGAGCTCTGGCGCTGCGCGAGCGAGCTGAGCGAGTGCTGCCGGATCGAGGCGACCTGCGCGTTCAGCTCGCTCTGCACCTGGTCGTGCAGCTGCGTCTGCAGCGCCGCCAGCGTCTGCTGGTCGCGGTTGCGCTGCGCCGCGAGCGCGTCGGCTTCTTTGCGGTCGATCGCGGTGAGCTGCTTCTGCGCCTCCTCGCGCGCCGCGTCGTCGAGCGCGAGCGACGAGAGCTTGGTGCGCAGCGCCAGCCGCTGCGGCGCGTCCTCGTTCGCCAGCTTCAGCGAGAGCGCCGACTCCTTCGACTGCAGCTCGTCGGCTTTCGCCTGATACGTGCGCGCGGCGCGGTCGCTCAGCGCCTTCTGCGCGGCGTTGATCTGCGCTTGGTCTTGCTTCTGCAGCGTCGCGCGGTACGCGTTCAGGTCGCGCTGCGCTTGCGCGGCGACGCCGCTCTGCTGCTGCGCCGCGGTCGCGTTGACGTTGCCCGCGATCTGGCCCGCGCTCGGCCCGTTGATTCCGGCGCTCTTCATCGCCGCGGCGATCGCCGCGTTCTCTTGCGCCATGTACTGCTGCTGCTTCTGCGCGATGAGCTTCTGCGTGCGGTCCGCCGCGTCGTTGAGCTGCTTCTGAAGCTCGGCCTCGCGCCTGCGCAGCTCCGGATCGCTGGCCGCGAGCTGGGGAGCGGTCGTGGTCAGATCGAACGCGTCGATGCTGCGCTCGTAGTGCGCGAGCTGATCGTAGAGCGGGTGCTTGTGCACCAGCTCGTCCATGCGCACGTATCCGACGACCCCCGACCCCGAGGTCGCAGCCGGCTTGGAAGCCGGGGTGCACCCGGTGAGCGCGAGCGCGGCCGGCGCGCACACGCTGAGCGCAAGGGCGACAAGGCCCGAATGCGTCATTTGAGCTTGGCGGTGACGTCTTTGGTGATGTCGGTCCCGCCGAACACGATGTTGCCCTTGTCGACGACGAGCACCAAGCCTTTGCTCTTCGCGACGTCGGAGATCGCCGCGCGCGTCGAGTCGACCACCGGCTTCAAGGTCGCGTTCTGGCGGTCGTCGAGCGTCTTGCGATAGTCTTTCAGCACGGCGTCGCGGTCCGCGTCGGTCTTCGCGCTCTTCAGCTTGTCCTGCGCGACCTTTTGCTGGTCGGCCTGAAACTTCTGGAAGTCGTCGGTCGCCGCTTTCACCTTGGGCGTCTGGTCGATCGCGGCTTGGTCGACGAAGCCGACGCTCGAGGGCGGCGGCGAGGACTGCGGCGGGACGGGATCGCCGGGGCCGCTGAGCAGATCGCGCACGTTTCCGGTGATGTCGGTGCCACCGAAGACGACGATCCGCTTGTCGACGACCACCGAGAGGCTCTTCGACGAGGCGACCGAGGCGATCGCGGCTTGCGCCTTGCCGAACAGCGGGCCGAAGAGCTGGCGCTGCTTGTCGGCCATCCTCTGCTGAAACTCGGCGGCGAGCCGCTGTTGCTCGGCCTGCGAGGCGCGCTTCGCGCGCTTCAGGTACGAGTTGCGCAGGCTGTTGCCGTAGTCGTTCAACTGCTTGTTCGCGGCTTGGAACTGCGGCAGCGCGGCGAGCGCTGACTGGTCGAGCGCACCGATGTCGGTGACGTCCGTCGCGCCGATCGCGGGCGTCGCCAGTACCCCGGCGACGAGCGCGAACGCGAGCGCGGCGGCGCGGCCGCGCGTAAATGGGTTCTTCATGCCTAGAAGCTCTGTCCGATTCCGAACGAGGTGTGCGTGCCCTGACTTCCCTTCGCGAAGTCGAGACGGATGGTGCGAAGCCCGAGCTGCGGGACGTCGAAGCGGAGCCCGACCCCGACGTCGCCGTGGAACGTGTAGCGGTTGAGGTCGAAGATGGTGGTCGTCATCCCCGAGGCGTCGGTCGAGGTCGACTTGCCGCCGCGGATGCGCGTGCCGCCCGACTCGACGAAGCCGACCACGGAGAACTTGCGGTCCTGCGTGAGCGGGACGCGCAGCTCGGCCTGCCCGAGCAGGATGTCGGTTCCGTAGAACGGGTCGGAATACCCGCGCAGATCCTGGTCCGAGAAGATGAACAGCTTGTTGGTCGGGATCGCGCCGGTCGAGATCCCGGCCCGGCCGTGGACGCCGAACGTCGCGTTGCGCATCACCGGGAAGAACTTCGCCGCGTCGACGGTGATGAGCTGGTAGTTGAAGTCCGAGCCGAAGCTGTGGCTGCTGACCTCGTCCTGCAGCGTGACGTTGACGCCGCGGCGCGGGTTGAAGATGTCGTCGCGCGAGTCGGCGCCGACCCCGAACAGGAAGCTGCGGACGTTGTAGGGCTTGTTCGAGAGGATCTGCGCGAGCGAGGGGGCGGTGATCCCGACCGCGGCGCTCGGCGAGTTCGGGTCGACGGCGAACGGGCTGGTCGTCGCCAGCGGGTTCGGGTTCAGCAGCTGGGCGTTCGGGAAGACGTAGCCGCCCGGCAGGTCGGCCGACGCCGCGACCTTCTGGACGTTGACCCCGCCGGAAACGCGGTAGACGTCGCTCAGCCGGCGCCCGATCGTCGCCGAGATCCCGCTCGCGCGCGACTTGTAGGTCGACACGATCCCGTTCACGACCTGGAAGTTGGTCGGGTCGCTGGGGACGATCGTGACCGGGAAGGGCTGACCGCTGTTCGCGGCGGGACACGGGGTCGTCGCCGGGAGCGGCGTCGCCGTCGCCAGCGGCCGGCGGGCGCCGCCGAGCGGCGCGGGTGCCGGCGTCGTGATCACGCCCGCCGAGCAGGCCGCATACACCGGGTAGAAGTTCGTCTGCTGCTGGGTGAAGATGGTCGCCGCGAAGCTGTAGCGCTGAGACTTCTCGGTCTTCCCGACGTACGGGATCGTCACCGAGAGCTGCGCGTCGCTGACCCGCGAGCCGCGCTCGAGGCGCACCGAGGCGCCGTTGCCGGTCCCGTTGATGTTGTTCTCCTGGTACGAGAGGGTCCCGGTCAGGCCGGTTCCCGTCAAGCCGCCCGAGTAGCCGGCGCCGACCTGCGCGGTCCCGGTCCGCTGCTCCTTGACCTGCCAGTTGAGCGTCACCAGCGCCGGGCGCTTGGGATCGGGGCCGGGCTTGGCCTGGAAGTCGATCTTCTCGAAGAAGCCCAGGTTGTTGAGCCGGTCGTAGTCGCGGCGCAGCCCGGAGTCGGTGACGATCGCGCCCGGCAGCAGCCGCAGCTCGCGCCGGATCACGTCGTCGTGGGTCTTGGTGTTGCCGGTGATCTCCACCGCGCCGACCCGCAGGACGCTGATCGTGTAGCGCACGTCGGCGGTCCCGGCCTTCTGGTCGATCGTCGTCGGGTCGACGCCGGCCTCGACGTCGCCGATCTTCAGGTCGTACTTCTCGTAGAGCGTCTTGAGCGCGTCGTAGTCCTTGTCGCGCTGCGCTTCGGAGTACGGGCTGCCGGGCTTGGTGACGAGCGCGTTCTGGATCAGGTTCGGCGGCAACACCGGGTCGGCTTCCGGGTACGGGGTGATGATGATCTTGTTGACCGTCAGCCCTTCCTGAATCTTCAGCGTCAGGACGCCGTCGGGGCTGATGTTGACGTCGGTGACGTGCGAGGGCAGCTGCCCGCCGAAGCCGATCTTGTCGTAGTAGCTGTTGATCTTCAGCACGTCTTGCTGGTAGGTCTTGATGTTGAAGACCTGGCCCGGCGCGGTGTCCATCAAGGCCATCAGCGTGTCGGCCGAGACGCTCTTGTTGCCCTCGAACCGGATCGAGGTGACGACCGGGTTCTCGATCACGCGGAAGGTCACGGCGACCCCGTCGGGGCGCTGCTTGATGATCGGCGGCGCCTGGTCGGCGAAGAACCCGAGGTCGGCGATCGCGCGCAGGTCCTGCTGCACGATGGCCGGGTCGAACGGGTCGCCGACTTTCGTCTTCACGACGGAGAGGATGCGGTCGGTCGGGATGTGGGCGTTCCCGGTGACCGAGACCGAGACGACGGTGGGGGCGGCCGGCGCCGAGTAGGCCGGGGGCATCACCAAACCCAGAAACGCAAGCACGGCGAGCACGGTGCGCGGCGTGCGGCGGAGCCGTTCGAACAAGCGGAAGACGTCCTTCGTACGATGGGGAGCCCTGGCGCGGCAGCCGTGGGCGACCGGCGGGTTGCTGGTATGGGATGAACGCGTGACGGTCGGTGCGCGTTCCCGGCCACAGGGTACGACATGCCGCGCTCAGGGCCTTTCGGGCGAGCCGTCCGCGGACTGCCGCCCGACTGTCGCAGCTCGACAGTGGGGCGGCACGCGTCGCCGCGATACCTGCCGCGCATATTATTGGATCAGATCGGTCCTCATCCGAAGCGAAAAGGACCGATGTGGCCGGAAGCGCGCCCAGCGCAGTCTCGGTTCGACCGCCTCCGCTGGAGCGCGACCAACCGAACGCGTGTTCCCCATCTGAGTTCGGACCGCGATCTCGGCCGCTGGCGACGAGAGCTAAACGGTTACCGCCTGTTAGGCCGGCAAACCAGCGTGCGTGACGCGCTCTCGGAAGCGCTGCTCAATCTCGGCACGCCGTCCGACCTGTTCGGGCGGAAGCAATACGAACACACGGATGATCTCGACGTTGTAATCAGCGAGAATCGAACACATCGCGTGTCGCACTGATGTTATGACCACCGATTCACCACCGGGCTTCGTAAGGCGGATCATCTGATTTGCCTGATCCTCGTCGTCATTTTTTTCTTCGTCGAGCGCCCCCGAAAGGGCCGGCGCAGGCACCCGCGATCCGATCTTGGTCAACGCCTTTCGTTCGTGCCAGACTTTCCAAAGCCGCGGGTCAATGTCGAAGTCGGCCGCGGCCTGTAGCGCGCATTCGGTCAACTGTTTCCGAAGCTCGACGTAAACATCATACGCGCCCGGGCCCGGCTGAAAAGGTCTAGCAAGACGGTGAAACTCAGCAACCATCTTCGGCGTCTTCCGGGCCAGCATCGCGCGCGCCATTAGCTCGGCAATCGGATCCCCGAACTTGCGTGGTGAGTTCAGCTCACGGTCAATGCGAGCATAGATATCGTCATCGGTGAAGCGCGCCCACTTGCGATCCTTGATGGCGGTGACAATACCCTCCTCAGACACATCTAGATCGTTGTCGTCAAGCCCCAGGAGGGCCTGAATAACCTCTTTCAGGAGCCATTCCGACGCTGCAACCGTCCTATGGTACGCGACCTGCTGATAGTCTTCAAGACGAGCGATCAGGAACGCGTCTGCCGCTCTCACGGCTCTAAATGTCAAGCACGGCCGTTGCTCGTTGTCCTCGCAGAGCTGACTAATCATGTAGTCGAGGTCGATCGCGCCATATGGCAGCCCGGTGAAGTGACTTGTGCGCGGGAGGAAGTCGAGGCGATCTGCATCGAGGTCGCTGGAGATTAAATTTGCGAGCTTGAAATCAGGGTCCGAACGACTGAAGACGGACGCGACATCGCTCGGATTGATCCCGTCGTCCGAGAGAGCGCGCCTGACGTCTTCGTCGTACTCCAGGATTTTGCCGCCCACGTCTTCGTGCTTGAAGAACGGTGTCAGCTTCGCACAAAAGTTCTCAATAGCGTCCTGCGTCGCGTGCGAAAACGGGTAGTGCCCGACATCGTGCAAGAGGCCGGCGAGGCGCAGACGCTGGATCAACTCGTAATCGTCTGCAGTCAAGTCTTTGCCGCGACGGCGCAGTAGCGACTCGGCCATGCGTCCCGCGATGTGACAAGCGCCCACGCCGTGGGAGAAGCGCGAATAGTCCGCGCCTGGAAAGACGAGGCTCGCAAGGCCGAGCTGCTTGACCTTGCGCAGTCGCTGAAAGACGGCGCAATCGATGACGTCCCACTCGACCTTGCTGAGACCGATCGTACCGTGAACCGGATCGGCTATGCGCCGATAGTTAAACGTCCTTATCGCAACACCCCGACGAAGGGTTATTGCGTCTTAACGTGCTCCCGAAGCGCCTGCTTTCCCTGCTCAAGATAGCGCGCGAGTTCGGGCTTCTGCTCGCGTATCACACGGTCTACGTTTGCTTCGTCCTTACGGGACACGCGGCGAAGATAGTCAATGGAGCCAACGAGCTCGAGCCAGTCCGCGTCGCTTAGCTCCACGCCGGCGGGAACGGCAAAAAGCCCCGTTGCCGCCTTGAGCTTGCTAAGCTGGGCTTCCGAACTCACGGCGTAGCCGTTCGGCGATTCCCCGACTGCGAGCGATTCCGCCAGCGAGTAGTAGTCGCGCGCCAGGCTGGGGCTGTACGGGCCCTTCTTGTACCAGCCGTAGCGGTAGCCGAGGTCTACGCCTCCTATGGCTTGGCCCAGGTAAACCGCCTTCTGCAGCCGCTTCCGGTCCACAACTGTATCGATAGTTGGCTTCACGTCCAGCGCGTCCAGGACGGACTTGAGCACGGCGAGCTTCGGCTGCATCTCTAGAAATACACTCGTCGACATCAGTTTTGCCTCCTGGCTGCGGGCGTGTCGGCCTCACAATCCGCCCGGCCGTCCCTGCTCCGCTGCTTCGAGAGTATGGTACCAGAAAACTTTACCTAGCAGTAGGGGCTTTCGAGAAAAAATACGCCAGATATTGGGATTCGCACGTATGTTCGCTAGCGGCTCAGCATATATTTTGGTACCAGAAAACTCTCCGACATGGGACGACCAGGCAAGCACGGGAACGTCCGAGCGAAGATGCACTATCCGGTCGCGCCTGAGACGAGGGGCATCCTCGCGACGCTCGCGGACCAGCTGAGAAGGAACATCCCGGCGTGCTCATAGATGGCCTGGCTATGGGCCTGTGGCGGGCGCTTCGCGGCGAGGAGCCGCCGCCACCACCTCCGCCACCCCAGCCGCCCCTCGGGAAGGGGCCACGCGGGCCTCGGGCTCCCCGCAATCCGAAGAACGCGCCGACTTCGACGTTACGCGCTGGTACGTGACGCGTCGGGCTGCTGCGGGCTTGACGGCGGTCGCCGATGCAGCCCATGCGTGTACGCGCACTCGTCGACAAATTGCCAGGTGCGGCCCAACAGCCCCAGAGGTATCCGCAAGCGATCACGGCGCCGCTGTGGGCTAAGCGGAAATACTCTTTGGCTGTAAGGTTCGAGGCGTAATGCCGCAAGAAAGTACTCACTGAACGTGGCTGTAAAGCTGCGCTGAATCGGTGCACACGCGACCCCGGTCATGGATAGCTCGCGTATCTTAGGCGGTGCCCCCATTGATAAGGACTAGAGCATGACGTAGTGACCGCGCGTCATGTCCCTCGCCACTGCGCTCAATCGTGTGAATGAGGGGACTTGTTGTGCGCCTGATCCGCGTTGCTGCTGACCGATGCGGCGCAGCTTGTTCAGACTACCGCTCGACTGTCGCGCTTATGGGTATTTGCGCACGATTGACAAGGTGAAGCCTTTGCGGTTCGAGAGCGGCTGGATGCCCTTGAGCCGCAGGATGTTGCCGCCTTGGCCGGGCTGAATCGCCGGATCGCCGTTCTGCTGGAAGTAGTTGAACTGCACCGAGGTGACCGCGTCGGGCCGGGCGGTGAAGCCCGCGGTCGTGCGCACCGGGTTCGAGAGCGTCTGCCCGAAGCTGAAGTAGACGTCGCGCCGGCCGAGCTGCTTGAGCGCGTTGTAGCCGATCCCGCCGCCGTAGTCGACGGTCAGCTCGAAGTCGGTCAGGCCGAGGGGTCCGGTGAAGAGACGCTCGACCGGCGTGAGGAAACGCTGCGCGAGCTGGCCGTTGAGGATCGAGAACGCCTCTTGGTTGAAGCTGATCACGCCGGCTTGATACGGCGTGACGCCGGGCGGGAGGAGCGGGTTCGACTCGCCGGGCGCGCCGCGCAGCGTGGTGCCGTTCTGCTGCTGGCCGAAGTTCACCGCACCGAACACCGACGCGTCGAGCAGCAAGCCGATGATCTGCTCTTGCGAGTACGGCGGGTTCGACGAGTACTGAATCACGGAGCCCGTGCCCGCCGCCAGCTCGTCGGCCGGGCCGTCGACGGTAACGACGATGTCGGCGCTGCCGACCGCGTTGCGCGTCGGATCCGGGTCGGGATTGGTGACGTGCGCGAACGCGCGCAGGTCGATGTACGGCAGCAAGCCGCGCGAGGGATCGAACGCGACCGCGGCCTGCTGCACGCGGAACACGCGGTTGTAGGTCGAGAAGATTCCGCCCGGCGTGGCGGTCAGCACGCCGGCCAGCTGCGGCGCCGAGAGCGAGCCGGTCAAGTCGACCGATCCGGTCGTGCCGATGTCGATGTACGGTGAGTTCGCCTGCACGCGAACGTTCTTGCCGGCGCGCGCCATCACGTCGAGCGCGACGTCGAACGGCAGCCCGCCGCCGCTTCCGCCGGCAGCGCTTGCGCCGCCGCTCGCGCTGCGGTAGATCGACAGGATCGGGATCGACGCGTTCGAGAGCGCCAGGTCGCCGGTCAGCACCGGCTTCGGTTTCGCGCTGCGCAGCTGCAGCGTGCCGTCGACCGTGCCGCGGCCGTAGTTCGGGTTGTCGAGCTGCGCGCCGTGCGCGGTGAGCTGGATCGTGTAACCGGTGTCCGGCGCGCCCGGGAACGGCAAGGTGAAGTCACCACTGCCGTCGAGCGTCCCGCGCCCGAGGTTCGCGTGCAGCGCTTGCAGCGCGACGCTCGTCCCCGCGAACGCCAGCTGCGCGTTCGCGTTGGCGACGCCGGCGCGGTCGAGCGCCGAGAAGTACGAGCCCTTCGCCAGCGTGACGTTGCCGTCGACGCGCGGCGCGCCGACCGTCCCTTCGATCGCGAGCCGGCCGTCGACCGTCCCGCCCAGTTTCGTCTGCGGACCGGGAACGAACGGCGCGAACGGCGCGAGGTCCAGCCCGCCGAGTGCGAGCGTGAACGAGAGCGCGGCCTTCGGGCTCACCCCGAGCGGGCGCAGCGTGAGCGGAAGCTGACCCGCGATGAGCACGTTGCCTTTCCCGAACGTCGCCTCGGCGTCGTTCACCTGCAGCGTCTTACCGTCGAAGCCGACGTTGCCGAGCACGCGCGGAACCGCGAGCGAGCGGTAGCGGCCGTTCGCGATCTCGAAGCCGAGCGTTGCGCGCGGCTTCGCGAACGTGCCGCCGATCCGCGCGTCGGCTTGCACCGCGCCGCCGATGTCGTAGCGCGGACCTTTCGGATCGATCGTCGCCAGCGCTTTCGCGAGGTCGGCGGCCTGCGCGTGAATCGCCAGCGCGAGCGGATCGGCGGTCGAAAGCCCGAACGAGCCGCTCGCATCGAAGCGCACGAAGCCCAGATCGACGACGCTGTTGGCAAGCGAGACGCGCGAACCGTCGCTGCGCGCGTGCACGTTTCCGGCGTACACCTTGTAGCCGAAGAACGAGCCGTTGGCGATCGTCGCGTCGCCGTTCACGCCGAGCCGCGGCCAGCGGCCGGCGAGCGAGCCGTTCGCGTCGACTTGGCCCAGCAGCGGCGCGGTGATCCCGAACGGCGGCAGCCAGGTGCCGAGATCGACGTGCTGCGCGTGGACGTTCGCGCGATACGTCGCGCGCTCGATCGCCGCGACCGGGTTGCCGGCGGCGGCGACCATCGTTCCGTTCGCGCGCAACGCGCCGTGCGCGCCGCGCACGTTCAGCGCCGCGGTGACGGTCCCGCCGCGCTGCGACCAGCTCGCGTCGGTGGTGCCGAACGCGAACCGGCGGTAGCGGAAGTTCGTCACGTCGACGCGGCCCGCGGTGCGCGTGGCGACCCCGTCGTTCGCGAACGAGAGCGCGACCCGGCCTTTGCCGTCGAGCGTCTCGGCTTCGTCGAAGTAGTCGTCGAAGTCGGCCAAGTTCGCCGCGTCGCTCCGCACGTCGACGTTGAACGCGCGGTTCGCGACCGAGACCGACGCGTCGACCTGCGCGTGCGTCGAACCGACGGTGACGACGCCGTTCGTCGCCTGCACCGCGCTGGGCGAGGCGACGAGCGCGGCGCGCGCGGCGTGAAAGGCAAGCCCGTTGTACGAGCCTTCGGGGACGGCGACCTCGCCGGCGACGCGCGGCCGCGCGCCGTTGCCGCGGATACGCACGTTCGCCGAGAAGCTCCCTTCGAGATACTTCACGGGGAGCTTCAGCGCGCGGCGCACTTCGCCGACGTCGCCGATCGGCACGGTTGCGTTCAGGTCGTACGCCAGCGCGTTCGGGCCGCTCGAGCCGACCCCGAAGACGCGCCCGGCGAACCGCCCGTAGGTGGTGCCGAACGCCGCCACGCCGGTGCGCACGTCGGCGGTCCCGCGGGCCAGCGCGAGATCGGCGCCGCCGCTGATCGGATAGCCCGCCGCGACGCCGTCCGCGAGCGAGACGACGCCGTCGAACGAGGGCGCGCCGCCGCGCACGTCGGCGACGCCGAAGGCGCCGATCGTCCCGCCTTGGACCGGCAGCCCGGCGCCCCGCAGCGCCGCGACCGGAACGGCCGGCGCGGAGACCAGGAACGGGCCGCCGAGGTCGGCGGCGACGACGTCACCCCCGCCGATCGAGCCGTCGGCGGCGATCAGCCGCAGCGACTTGCCGCCCTCGTCCACGGCGAGCGTTCCGGCGACCCGGTCGAACGCGACCCCTTTGATGCGCGCGCCGGCCAGCTCGGCGCCGGTGGTCTGCACCACGATCCGGTTGGCGGCGATGGTCGCGCGGATCGGGCCGTGGACCGCGCCGCGCGCGCTCGGGTCGGCGATGAACGGCTGCAGCTGCTCGAGCCGGCCGTCGTAGGTGCCCTCGAGCGCGAAGATTCCGCCGTCGTAGGCGCCGTTGCCGCTGAAGCGCCCCAGCGGCCCGGCGAGGTCGATCGCCGCCAGCCGCACGTCGTTCAGCGTCCCGCCCAGGTCGACGCTCCCCCTGCCCAGCGCGTACGGCCCGTAGCGCAGGTCGCGCCCGTGCAGCACGCCCGCCAGCCCGAACGCGTCGGGCGTTCCGCCGCCGGCGAAGTCGCCGTCGATCACGCCCGAGAGCTGCGGGAAGCCGGCGATCGAAACGCCCGGCAGCGTCGCCTCGCGGCGGACGTCGGCGAGCCGGAAGCTGCGCGCGTGAAGCCAGCCGGCGCTCTGCGAGATCGGGCGCTGCAGCTCGAAGCCGCCGGCGAGCGACTCGCCGTTGGTGCGCGAGAACGCGAACGGCCCGAACTCGCCGACGCCCTTGGTGTTCACCGCGAACGTTCCGGCGCCGTTGGTGCCGCCGACGGCGCCGATCGTCCCGCGCGCGCTGAACATCTCGCCGGGCGGCTGCGTGAGCAGCGCGGTCGCGATCACGTCGGCGTCGGGCGCGAAGGTGTCGGCGTACGGGAGCGTCGCGCCGCGGCCGCGCGCGTTCGCCACGATCTGCACATCGTCGCCGGCGTCGCCGACGATGACGCGCCCGCCGAGCGCGACCGCCGCCGCGCCGAAGTGCCCTTGCACGCCGTCGATCACGATCGCGTTCTGGTAGTAGTCGGCGCGGCCGTCGAACCCGTCGAACGCGTAGCGGTCGTACGCCGCGTGCGGCGCGCGAAAGACCGAGCGGATCAGCGGCGCCGCGAGCTTCGAGCCGAGCAGCGTCTCGAAGTGCGCGCCGCCGCGCAGCGGCAGGTGCTGCGAGAAGCCGAACAGCGTGCGCAGGTCGTGCAAGTCGGCGTTCGCGGCGAACGCCATGCGGAACATCGGCGTCCCGAACAGGTCGTAGATCGCGCCGCGCCCGTGAACGGGGATCCCGCCGAGCTCGCCGTCGATCCGGTCGACCGCGAGCATGTCGTCGACCATCAGCAGCGGGCCGTGCAGGTTGCGCACCTCGCGCGCCAGCCCGCCGACGGCGAGCCGGCCGTCGCTCAGCTGGGCGCCGCCGCCCAGCCGGTAGTTGAACTCCTCGCCGGCTTTAGGCGCGAGCGCGAAGTAGCGCGCGTCGACGTCGTGCAGCAGGCCGTCGTCGAAGCGCACCGCTTTGGAGTGGATGAAGAAGCCGAGCGCGCCGCGCAGCGGAAGCGCGCGCGCGGTGATCGTGTTGAGCGCGATCCCGCGCTGCACGTCGATCACGGTGCGCTCGCTGAGCGGAAAACGTTCGACCGGCGCGCCTTGCGAGCGGCGCCCGAGCATGACGCCTTCGATCTTCGCGGTCGTGCGCGCGTCGGACTTGACCGAGGCGTCGATCGAGACGTGCTCGATCGACTGGTTGGCGAGGTCCGGCTGCAACGGCGCCGCGTCGACGAGCCGAATCTCGCCGTCGCGGACGCGCGCGGTGAAGTAGTACGGCGCGGCGGCTTTGCGCGTCGGCGCCGGCGGCGTCCCCGGGGTTCCGCCGGTGCGGTTGAAGGTCAGCGTTCCGTCGGCGTGCCGGGTGATGGTCAGGACCGGCTTCTGGATCGCGATCGCGGCGAACCCGAAGCGGTGCGCGCCGCCCGGGAAGATGTCGCGCAGCGCGTAGTCGACGTCGACGCGCTGCGCGTCCAGGACCGGGTCACCGTTCTTCACGACGTGGACGTCGAAGAGGACCGCGTGATGTGTTCCGAGCGTCTGGCCGCCGATCGAGACCTGATAGCCGGTCGCGGCGGAGAGGACGCCTTGCAGGATCAAGCGCGTGATCGCGTGCCGCGCCGCGATCAGCACCACGAGGAGCACCGCCACCGTCGCGGCGACGACCACCGCGCGACGCGACGCTCTCACGCGAAACACCGCTTCCTACGTCCCCGAGCAGCCATCTTAACAAACGTACGTGACGGACCTTGGAAAACGTCGGCGGCTCGGCCCGTCAGGGGCCGAACGCGATGGGATCGGCGCTCGTCTAGAGCGTCGAAGCCACTAGAGATCCAGGTTTCGAACCGTGCGAGCGTGCTCTTGGATGAAGAGCTTGCGCGGCTCGACCTTCTCACCCATCAAGGTGGTGAACATCTTTTCAGCTTCACCTTGCTCACCCTCGCCCTCTAGCGTTACCTGCTTGAGCCGGCGTGTGCGCGGGTCCATCGTAGTGTCGGCCAGCTGCTCGGCGTCCATCTCGCCGAGGCCCTTGAACTGCTGGATGGTCCAGTCTTTGGGATCGGTGCCGTCGAAGATCGCGTTCAGCTCCGCCTCGTTGAACGCCCACTCCTGGCGCTTCCCCTTCTTCACCCCGTAGAGCGGCGGCTGCGCGATGTAGACGTAGCCGCGCTCGACCAGCTGGCGCATCTGCCGGTAGAAGAACGTGAGCAGGAGCGTGCGGATGTGCGAGCCGTCTACGTCGGCGTCGGTCATGATGATGATCTTGTGGTAGCGCAGCTTGTCGGCGTTGAACTCTTCGCCGAAGCCGGTGCCCAGCGCGGTGATCATCGTGCGGATCTCTTCGTTCGAGAGCATCTTGTCGAGCCGCGCCTTCTCGACGTTGAGAATCTTTCCGCGCAGCGGCAGGATCGCTTGCGTGTTCGGATCGCGCCCGCCCTTCGCGGTTCCGCCGGCGGAGTCGCCCTCGACGAGGAAGATCTCGGACTCGGACGGGTTCGTCGTCTTGCAGTCGACCAGCTTGCCGGGCAGGCCGCTCCCCTCGAGCACGTTCTTGCGCCGGGTGAGGTCGCGCGCTTTCTTCGCCGCCTCGCGCGCGCGCTGCGCCTGCATGCACTTGTCGACGATGGCGCGCGCGTACTTCGGATTTTCTTCGAGAAAGAACTCGAGCCGTTCGGTGACCAGCGCGTAGACCAGCGGGCGGATCTTGGCGTTACCGAGCTTGGTCTTCGTCTGGCCTTCGAACTGCGGCTCCTGCAGCTTCACCGAGACGATCGCGGTGAGCCCTTCCATGCAGTCGTCGGTCGAGAGGTTCGCGTCCGAATCTTTCAGCATCCCGCGCTTGCGCGCGTATTCGTTCACCTTGCCGGAGACCGCGGTGCGAAACCCGGTCAGGTGCATCCCGCCTTCGATCGTGTTGATGTTGTTGGCGTACGAGTAGACGACCTCGTTGTAACCGTCCTGCCACTGGAAGGCGCATTCGACGACGACGTCGTCGCGCTCGCCGTTGGTCGAGATGACCGGGGTGAGCGACTCCTTGTTCTCGTTGAGCCACTCGACGAATGAGACGATCCCGCCCTCGTACATGTAGGTGCGCTCTTTGGGACCCTCTTCGGGCCGCTCGTCGCGCAGCGTGATCGAGAGCCCGCGGTTGAGAAACGCCAGCTCGCGCAAGCGGTTCTCCAGGATCTTCCACGAGAAGTCGAGCGTCTCGAAGATCGTCGGGTCGGGCTTGAACCACTGATAGGTCCCGGACCCTTCGGCGCGGCCGACCTTCTTGAGCTTCTGCACCGTCACACCGCGCTCGAACGTGATCTCCCACCGCGCGCCGTCGCGCGTCACGCGCGTCGTCATGCGCTCGGAGAGCGCGTTCACGACCGAGACGCCGACGCCGTGCAGGCCGCCCGAGACTTTGTAGCCGCCCTTGCCGAACTTCCCGCCGGCGTGCAGGATCGTCATCGCGACCTCGACCGCCGGCATCTTCTCGTCGGGGTGCATGTCGATCGGGATCCCGCGGCCGTCGTCTTCGACCGAGACCGAGCCGTCCTTGTAGATGATCACCGAGATGGTGCGCGCGAAGCCTGCGAGCGCCTCGTCGACGGCGTTGTCGACGACCTCGTAAACGAGCTGGTGGAGTCCGCGCTCGGCCGTGTTGCCGATGTACATCCCGGGGCGCTTGCGAACCGGATCGATGCCCTTTAGGACCTCGATCTGTTCGCCGGTGTAGTCGTTCATTCGAACCTATGACTTCGACGCGAACCGCCGCTTTTACTTGAATGGAATGACTGATCGGTGGTGCTGTCCGGATCGCGCCAATTCGACCGCGCCGGTGCGAATGGTGCCGGTTCCCGGTGCCCTAGTGCGGCTCTATTGTGCGGACGAACTCATAAAGCTCGCCGAGCGCGTTCTTGCGCACGGCGGAGTCCATCTCGAGCCGGTTCGGATCGATCTGCGTCTCGAGCAGGACGAACGAGCTGGCCAGCTTGCGCAAGCGAACGCGGTCGAGCGGTTGGCGCAGCTTGTGCAGTTTGCTCGCCCGCCACAGCTCGTCCCACCACGTCTTCAGCAGTGCCCGTCGGAACGCGTCGTATTCTTCCGCGGTCAGTCCGTCCACCAGCCCGAGAACGTCTTCGGAGCCCAGCCACGGGGCCTCGAACAGCAGCCGTTCGCAGGCAAAGCGCCGCCGCCGCTCGTCGTCGTCGCGGCACGGCCGGCAGGTCGCCGTTCCCTGGTCGACCGGAGCCTCGCAGAGCGCGCAGAACGCGCCGCCGCGCAAGCGGTGCTCGTTTCGGCTGCGCTCGACGGTGCGGCGGAGGCGGGCCAGCGCATCGTCGAGCGTCCGGGCCGGCGGCTCGGCGGCGAGCTCGTTTCCCGCCCGACGCGGTCCCGCGGGACCGCTCGGAGCGCCGCCCGGTCGCCGCAGCTTTCCGACCCGGAAGCGCAGCCTCGTGAGTGCCCCCGTTTCGGGGAGCAGCCGCAGCCCGCGGACGATCTCGGGCTCCAGGAAGGCGAGTTGGTGCGACCAGGCGGACGAGCTGGTCAGAACGACCAGGACCTCGTCGCGCTCGATCGCGACCGGCTGCGCGGCCCGCGCCACGTCGGCCCCGACGAGCTCGGGCCACGCCGCCCGGGCGGCGAGCAGCGGATCGGAGCCCGGCCCTGGCTTCGGCCGCCAGCCGTCGAGGACCGCGCCGAGCTTCAGCACGGTGTCACCGTCGCCGCGCGGATCGACCAGGTCGCCGCCGCGCCGAGCTCACGCGGCAGCTCGGTCGTCGTGAGGAACGCCTGCTCGAAGCCTTCGACGGCGCCGAGGAAGCCGCCGGCGCGCTCCGCGTCGAGCTCGGAGAGGACGTCGTCGAGCAGCAAGATCGGAGCGTCTCCGGAGCGGGCGCGCATGACGTCGTATTCGGCGACCTTCAGGGCTAACACCGCCGTGCGCTGCTGGCCTTGCGAGCCGAACGCCGCCAGCCGCTTCCCGTCGACGAGCAGCCGCAATTCGTCGCGGTGCGGTCCGACCAGCGTCGTGCGCCGCCGCAGCTCGTGCTCGAGCGCGCCGGCGAGCGCTTCGGCGACGTCGCCGTCGGGGTTCGGCGCGTAGGTCACGCCGAGGCGTTCGCGCGCGCCGCGCCAGCGGCCGTACATCTCTGCCGTCGCCGCGGCGAGCTCGCCGGCGAACGCGCGCCGCGCCGCGATGAGCGCGCTCGCCGGCCGCACCAGCTCGTCGTTGTACGCCAGCAACAGATCGCGATCGGGTGCGATCGCGCCGCGCAGCAGCGCCGACTTCTGCGCGATCACCTTGTGATACAGCGCGAGGTCGCGATAGTACGTCGGCGAGAGCTGTGCCAGTGCTTCGTTGAGAAACGACCGCCGCAGCGCCGGTCCGCCGCCGACTAGCTGCAGATCGGCCGGCACGAACGTCACCACGCGCGCGCGCCCGAGAAAGCGCGCGAAGCCGACCGCACCGCCGTTCACCTCGAAGCTCTTGCGCGTTCCCGCCGGCGTGCGCGTGATCGAGCACCGCAGCCGAACCTCGCCCGCCAGGACGCGCGCTTCGCCGCCGATCTCCGCACGCTCGGCGTCCTCGCGAATCAGCTCGCTCTCGCGATGCGCGCGAAACGATTTCCCGGTCGCCAGCATCGCGAACGCCTCGAGCAGATTCGACTTGCCTTGCGCGTTCGGCCCGACGAAGACGTTGAGCCCCGGCTGCGGCGCAAAATCGAGGCGCTCGTAGTTGCGGAAATCGATCAGCCGCACGCGTTGCAGACGCACGGCAACTTCTTCGGCGAGCGAGGAGCTCGTACCGCCGTTTATTGGCGGAGCGGCATCAAGACGTAGAGCTGTTCGCCGCCGTCGCCGCCGGCTTCGAGCGGGCGGATCGCGGCCGGTGAGAGCGGCCCGAGAAACTCCAGCACGGTCTGCGGCGAGTCGACGTGGTTGAGGATCTCGACCAAGTAGCGCGCGTTGAACGCGATCGCCAGATCTTCGCCAGTCTGCTCGACCTCGAGCTCTTCGTAGGCGTTGCCGGTGACGTCCGACTTCGCGGTGATCATCAGCGTTTGGTTCGCGACTTCCAGCTTCACCATCGAGGCCCGGTCGCCGGCGACGAGCTCGGCGCGCCGCAACCCGCCGATCAGTCCTTGCGTGTTGACGACGAGGCGCCGGTCGAACTTCGCCGGGATCACTTGGCCGTAGTTCGGGTACTGGCCGTCGACCAGTCGCACCACGATCGACGTCGTGCCGGCGTTGAACTGCAGCTGGTTCGCGTTCGCGCCCAGCGCGGTGACTTCGACGGCCTCCGCGGCGCCGAGGTTGCGCGCGACCTCGTTCAGCGCGCGCGACGGCACGATGTACTTCGCGGTGCCGTCGATTCCGCGCTCCAGCGTCGAGGTCCAGCGCGCCAGCCGATAGCCGTCGGTCGCGACCAGCGTAATCTTCTCGCCGTCGAGCTCGACCAAAGTGCCCATCAGCACCGCGCCGCGCGCCTCTTCGTTCGAGGCGGCGAAGATCGTCGCGCCGACGCCTTCGCGGAAGCGCTTCGCCGGCAGCGCGAACGACTGACCTTTCTGCGCGCTCGGGAGCGGCGGATACTCGTCGGCGGGAAGGGCGTGGAAATCGTAGTTCGACCGTTCGGCCTTCACCGAAGCCCGCGTCGGCGAGCCGGTCAGCTCGAGCAGGCCGGCCGGCAGGTTCCCGAGGTAGCCGCTGAAGAGCCGCGCCGGGACGGTGACCGCGCCTGCTTCGCCGATCTCGGCCGGGAACGACTGCTCGAGCGTGAGCTCCAGGTCGGTGGCCCGGACGCGGATCGCGCCTTCGTCGGCCGCCAGCAGGACGTTGGAGAGGATCGGCACCGTCGTGTGCGCGTTGACGACCTTGCTCGCCGCGCCGACCGCCGACGCGATGTCTTTCGTACTACACGTGAACTTCACTGATCCACCGTTCCGAGAACCGGCCGTGGTCCGGTCTTAAGTTGAAGAAAGATCGTCGTACCAGCAGTAAGGCGGTGAACAGCGGGGAGAACCGCCGAACCTCGCTCGTACCACCGGATTGCTCCCGTTTCGGGCTGTGGACGAAAATTGCTCCCGGTCCACCTGATCCCCGCCGCCGGCGCGCGTCCCGTTTTTCCACGGCCTGCGCGCGGCCCTGTGCGCCTCCCGAGGATGGATGATGTGGACTCGGCAGGGGTTCCTTCCGCGCCGGCCGCCGCACCGCAAAAAGAGGCCGGGGACAGCCCCGGCCTCGAGCGCGCGACGGAGGTCGCGTGTTCACTCGCTTTGGATTTGGGCGACGATCGAGCGGATTTTGTTGCGGAACGCTTCGTCGGCGTCCATCATGTCGGCGATCTTGTCGCGCGCGTACATCGCGGTGGTGTGGTCTTTTTTGCCGAACTCACGCGCGATCTGCGGGAGCGAGGCGCCGGTCAGCTGCCAGGAGATGTACATCGCGATCTGGCGCGGGAGCGTCACGCGCTGGTCCCGGCGCTGCGCCTCCATCTCTTTGATCGAGATGCCGTAGTGCTTGGCGACGCGCTCCTTGATGCCGGGGATCGTGACGCGGTGCATCGGCGCGTTCGCGACCGCATTCTTCAGCACTTCGGTCGCCAAGTCGACGGTGATCGCGGCCTTCGTCAGCGAGGCGAACGCGACCACGCGTATCAGCGAGCCTTCGAGCTCGCGGATGTTCGAAGGAATCACTTTCGCGATGAAGGCCAGCACCTCGTCGGGGACCGGAACCTTCTCGGTCTCGGCCTTCTTGCGCAAGATCGCTTCGCGGGTCTCGAAGTCCGGCGGCTGGATGTCGGTGAGCAGACCCCATTCGAACCGCGAGCGCAGGCGGTTCTCCAGCGTCTGGATCTCTTTGGGCGGACGGTCGCTCGAGATGACCAGCTGCTTCTGCGCTTCGTGCAACGAGTTGAAGGTGTGGAAGAACTCTTCCTGAGTCTGCTCCTTGCCTTCCAAGAACTGGATGTCGTCGATCAGCAGCACGTCGACGTGCCGATAGCGGTTGCGAAACTCGACGGTCTGGTTGTTCTTGATCGCGATGATGAACTCGTTCGTGAACTTCTCGGACGAGACGTACACGATGTTCGCGTTCGGGTTGTGCTCGAGCACGCGATGGCCGATCGCGTGCATGAGATGCGTCTTGCCGAGGCCGACGCCGCCGTACAGGAACAGCGGATTGTACGCCATCGCGGGGGCTTCCGCGACCGCTTGCGCGGCGGCGTGCGCGAACCGGTTCGAGTTCCCGATGACGAAGTCGTTGAAGGTGTAGCGCGGGTTGAGGTTCCCGATGCGCAGGTCGTCGGGGGCTGCGGGCTTGGCTGCCGGCGTGACCGAGGTGGCGGGCGTCTGCGTCTCGCTGCCGGGATCGACGACGACCCGCAGCGCGATCTCCGCGCCGAGCAGCTCGTGCAGGACG